>NZ_JABWRO010000001.1:0-159813 GCF_014268985.1 Pseudomonas sp. RW10S2
TGATGAGCAACTTGTTCGGAGTTTCCCTAAGGCCTGCTACGTTCACTTGCAGTCCGGAGTGCCCCATCACAATGGCTTTCAGGAATCGCCATTTATCGATCCTGCATCCTGCGCGGGGTATCGTGGACATTTCTGAGGCGTTCATTTTTGCTTTCACGCACCAGGAGTAACGCTCTAGAGGCATTTCAGAAGGTTCTTCGGTGAAATGGTGAAGATGGCTGGGAAGACGTCGACCTGATCAGTGCCGACTGGCATTACATGATCAGCGAAACGCGGTACCTAGACAAGAGCAAACACATCGTACCGCTGCCCGACCAGGCACTCCTGCTTCTACATGAACTGTACAAACACCGAATGGTGGATGAGACCGGCAACGGGATTTTGGGCAGGTCACGCAAGGGTTTCTTTTTGGTTGGCATACATGCACCTCTTACCCATGTTATGCCCGAACACAAAATTTCTGACACCATCCCGAGTATCAACGCTTTTCGTACAGAGCCTAGTGAATGTGCGCTGCGACGTCGAAAATCTCATATCTCCTATCGGTACTTGCCAAATGCCCACACCCCGCCGAGCAATCAATCAAGCGCTATGCCAACATATGCCCCCCTGACCCGTATCACAGGCTCACCCATGCTCTACGTTGTCATGCTCGGAGGAAGACATCCTCGGGCCAGCATCGAAGTCCACGACGTAGTCTTCGCCCACGCAGACTCGCTCGACCAGACCTACCCGCAGCTGCGCAGCGCCTGGTTCGGCAGCCTTAAAGGCTTGCACATCGATTCCTGGCTGGAAGTCCACGGTGTGGATGGCTATCGCGTCGAGCTCGGCCACGCCGCACCACCGCCCGGCGCCATGCGCTTGTTCTTGTTGAACCTGGGAGGCTACGCACCTGGCGTGTTTGGCGAGGATCATCGCTACTTGCTGGTAACGGCTCCCGACAAGGCTGCCGCCAAGCAGATTGGCAAGCAACGCATGGCAGCTGGTTGGCTGAAGCCGCATACCGACACAGTGGTGGATGTCGACGACTGCCTGCCGGTGGACCTGGTCGACGGCCGCTACGTGCACCTGGTCGAGGGCGAACATCGAGGCACGCTGCAGCGCAGCGACTACATCGTCATCTGAGCGACGGTGTCGACCGAAACGCTGACCGCTAACGTTGCTGGCGGCGCCTGCCCAGTTCGATCCAGACCGGCGCATGATCGCTGGCCTTGGCCTCGTTGCGTACCCAGGCATCCACACCCGCCCGCTTCAGAAAAGGGGCGAGGTCGGGATTGAGCAGCAAGTGGTCGATCCGCAGTCCGGCATTGCGCGCCCAGTGATTGCGAAAATAATCCCAAAACGTGTAGATGCGCTGCTCTGGGTACAGGTGGCGAACAGCATCGACCCAGCCCTGCGCCAGCAACTGTTCGAAGCACGCCCGTGACTCAGGTTGCAGCAGCGCGTCCTTGAGCCACGAGCGTGGGTTGTAGATATCCAGATCAGTCGGCACGACATTGAAATCGCCCGCCAGCACCGTGGGATGGCTGCTGCCATGCAGTGCCTGGGCATGCTTGATCAGGCACTCGAACCAGCGCAATTTGTACTCGAACTTCGGGCCGGGTTGCGGGTTGCCATTGGGCAGATACAGACAGCCCACCAGCACGCCATGCACCGCAGCTTCGAGATAGCGGCTCTGCTCGTCGTCCTCCACGCCGGGCAGCCCACGACGGACCTCCAGCGGTTCGCTATCGCGCGCCAGGATTGCAACGCCGTTCCAAGAGGGTTGCCCTTGGTAAAGGCAGCCATAACCCGCCGCTTCAAGCGCCTCGCGAGGAAACTGTTGATCGGCCGCCTTCAATTCCTGCAGACAGACGATGTCCGGTTGCTCCCGCGCCAGCCAGGCCAACAACGCGGGCAGGCGGCTGCGGATGCCATTGATATTGAAGGTGGCAATCTTCAGCGCTTTCATGCGTCAGGGTCGTTTACGTGGGCCTGGACGGCGTCTTCCAGTGCCCGGACATGGGCCTGATCGGCCAATGCCTTCAGCGCCAGCCAGTCATCCCAGTCGATGGCACCATCGTCACGCAGCGCCTCGGCGGTGCGAACCAGTTCATGGTGGTAGGCATCCGGCGACTCGCGCCGGTAACTGACGTCGTCGTACTGTGCGTACCAGGCTTCAAGTTCGGGAATGCTGCGTTCGATGCTCATGGTGGCGGCCTCGTTATACCTCTGCTTGTGAGAGCCTGACCTGCGCGCAATGTTCAACCGCAGTTGTCTACCCGCACAGCCCGTCTATTTATTGTCCATTGGTCTGCCTAGCAGGCCGCTGACGCATGGCATTGGAACTTCTCACCAGTGAAATGCAGGTGGCCGTTGGGTCGATGAAGAGGTCGTGGTGGACGGCAACCTGATCACCAGCCGTAAGCCTGACCATATACCCGCATTCAACGAACTATTGATCAAGGCCCTTGCTGGCTAGCGTCTCCTGACCGCTGGCGCTGGCCGAATGCAGACTATCCAAAGACTGAAGGTGCTGAGCTTGATGCTGCGGCGCATCTCGCCCGTTCAGCCAGCGGCAGGCTCTGGATACTCGAACCTCCAGGATCGATGCGTTCAGGCCAGTTGGATGTAGACCGAGTAGCTTCCCAGCAGCATCCAGAAAACCAGAAAGATCCACGGCGTGCGAAGCGAAAACAGCAGCGATTTTCGATGCCCTGCACGCGAGGTCTCTGCCTCGCAGAACAGCGGCGACTCGTCGTACGCCAGCCCCATCAACGGCTCGCTGCGCAGCAGGTGGCTTTGCTTGAGCTGCCAGTGATCGATGATGTTGTACGCAGCCCGTATGCCAGGCCAGGCGTTGAGCGAGCTCAATACCCCGAGCAAGGCGAGGAACGCCGGCACGATCAGGGTGAACATTTCGCCCCACCCTTGATTGAGGTTGCCCATGGAAGAGACGAACGCGATGACCAGGAACGATTGCGCCGCCAGGTAGGCATCCGTGCGATTGGCCAGGATGCTGGTTTCGTACTGGATCTCGCGACGGTAGAAGTCAAGACGCTCCTTGGGAGAGCCGAACATCCTGGCGTTGTGCTCGCTGATCTCGTGTTCAGGGGTCGCTGGGGTAATGATTCGAGGCATTCGCTGCTCCGGAAAGTGGGGTCCGAGCTACGAGATGAGCCAGGAGCTGAGTCCGGTAGAACAGGCGATGGGACCGAGAATTCCATGCAATTGACGACTCACCTGCGATTTCCCTGCTCCGCCCCAGAGGCTCGCAAACGTGGCGAGCCTCAACCCTTTCGGGTGGCAGTTTCAGCGTTTGTGCTGACCATGATCACGGGCCGTTTTTTGCGCCGTCGAGTCATGTGATGTACCGGTAGATCCGTCCGGACGATGGGCGTCGTTGTCTCGCTCCTCCTCCCCCTGAGTCCCGGTCTGCGCCCCCGGCTTTTTAGTCTGGGTCTCTTTCTTCATGCTGCTCTCCTCAGCTTGGCCTTTGAACAAGGGAAGCCAATCCGTGGGGCAAAGTTCCATGTTTGGAGCCTAGGCCGGCTTAACGCGCCAACATCCAGATCAGGATCAGGCGTTTGGGTCAAAGGTCAAGCGCGCCACGGTGCAACGCGCTCAGCCTGCGCGCAGCATCAACGCCTCCCTCGTCCAGCAGGCACAACGGGATTCCACTCAACGCGTGCAGCGAATCAGCCAACCGCTCGCCAACCAAGGCCAGCGGGCAGGCAATGTCCATCTGCAAGGTCCGCAAGCGCCTGGCCAAGGCGGTGCTTACCGGCGCCTGGACTTTTATCACCAGCGCCGCGGGCTGCATGGCCGTACACAATAACGGCAAGTCTTCCAACGACTGCCCGCAGCCCAGTACGTCGATGCGCTGTTGCTCGCTGCTCAACATCAGCCCAGCGCACAGTACCTCGAATTCGGCCTGCCCCTCGGTGCTTGCCAGCAGCACCCGCGGTGCGGGGATCTGATTCAAGTGCAGGCGCGCAAGCAAGCGGGCACGCAGGAACGTATCGAGAAACAGCCATTGGCTACGCTGGCCTGGAGCCGCTCCTGACGCCAACTCATACCAAACCGGCATCAGCACTTCACGCAGCACGGAGGTCTTGGGGAACAGAGTGAACAACTGGCCATGAATCCCCTCCAACGCCTGTGCATCGAATGCCTCGGATGCACGCACCACAGCGTCTCGCCATTCGTCGAAGGCCGAGGGCTGCTGCACTGGTGCCTCAGGCCGGCCGGCGAGCCTGTCGCCGACCTTGCTGATAGGCAGGCCGTTGGCAGTCCAGCGCAGGATGTCGCGTATGCGTTGCACATCCCGGGCGGTGTACAAGCGATGGCCGCCCTCGGTGCGCTGCGGGCGTATCAACCCATGGCGCCGCTCCCAGGCGCGCAACGTGACCGGATTGATGCCGGTCAAGCTGACCACATCGCGCATGGCTAGCAAATCGGGTGGGGTGGTGTCAGTCATAATCAGAGAATATCCGGTAGATCGAGCATTCTAAACTCATATGGACTTTCTGCGGCGAGCCTCCATGGTCCATCATGCAACCAACGGCGCCGAGGTCTTCCACATAGAAGCAATCTGCGCATCTCGCATATAAAACGCCTGTAGGTGGGCCCTATGATCCCCGCGAAACTCCTTCAACTGATGGTCGAGCATTCGAACGATGGCATCGTCGTTGCCGAGCAGGAGGGCGACGACAGCATCCTCATCTACGTCAACCCCGCCTTCGAGCGACTGACCGGCTATGCCGCCGACGACATCCTCTATCAGGATTGCCGTTTCCTGCAGGGCGAGAATCATGACCAGGAAGGCCTCGCTAGCATCCGCGCTGCGATCCGCGATGGCAGCCCCTGCCGTCAGGTACTGCGCAACTATCGCAAGGACGGAAGCCTGTTCTGGAACGAGCTGTCCATCACCCCCGTGTACAACGAGGCAGACCAGCTGACGTACTACATCGGCATCCAGCGCGATGTGACAGCACAGGTTTGCGCCGAGGAAAAGGTGCGCGAGCTGGAGGCTGAAGTGGCCCTGCTGCGCCGTCAGCTCGGGCAGGACGAGCGCTAAAAAATCAATACACAACCCTCAATCTGTATAGATTAATCCTTGGGCTTCAGCTATACCTGTACAACAAATATATTTTGTACAGGATTACCTGGAGCCCTGCATGTCTGCATACCTACAGCAATTCGCCGAGCGCTTCGCCAGTCTCGATGGGGCTAACCTCGACAGGCTGGAAAACCTGTACAGCGAGGACATTACTTTTCGCGACCCTCTGCACCACATACAGGGCCTGCAGGCGCTGCGAGCCTACTTCGAGCAGTTGTACGCCAACGCCAGCGATATCCGCTATGCCTTCATCAGCGCCGACGAGGTAAGCCCCGGTCAGGGCTACTTGCGCTGGACCCTGCAGTTCCGCCACCCACGCCTGGCCGGGGGTCGGCAGATCACGCTGCAAGGGTGCAGTTGCCTGCACTGGCGCGACCGTGTGCATTTTCACCAGGACTATTTCGACGCCGGCGCCCTCATCTACGAACACCTTCCGATCATGGGCGGCGCAATCCGCTGGCTCAAAGGCAGGCTGGCATGAGCCGCTGCTGGTTGACCGGCGCTAGCAGCGGTATCGGTGCCGAGCTCGCTCGCATCCTGCTGGAGCAAGGCCATCAAGTGGCCCTGGGCGCACGCCAGGCCAATCGCCTTGCACCCCTGGCCGAACAGTTTCCTGGGCAGGTACTGCTGGCCATCGGCGATCTTGACGACCCAGAGGATATCGCCGCGATCACCGCGCAGATCGAACAGGCCTGGGGAGGCCTGGACATGGTCATTCTCAATGCCGGCACCTGCGAATACCTGGAGCCGGGGCAGTTCGATCCGGCGCTGGTCGAGCGCGTGATGCGCACCAACCTGCTCAGTGTCGCCTATTGCCTGGCATCGGCACTGCCCCTGCTTCGCAAGGGCCAGCGCCCTCACCTGGTGGTGATGGGCAGCTCGGTGACCTGGCTGGCCTTGCCCCGCGCCGGTGCCTATGGCGCCTCCAAGGCTGCGGTGCGCTATTTGATGGAATCACAGCGGATCGACCTGGCCCGCGAGGGTATCGCAGTCACCTTGGTCAGCCCTGGCTTTGTCGACACACCTTTGACACGCCGCAACGACTTCCCCATGCCGCAGCTGTGGAGTGCGCAGCGCGCCGCCCGACACATCGCCAGACGCTTGCCCCACCGCCCCGTGGAAATCAACTTCCCCGGTCTTTTCACCTGTGTATTGCGCCTGCTCGGTGCGCTACCGGCGCGTCTGCGTCTGGCCCTGGGGCAACGCCTCGCCCGTCATGAACAGGAAGGTTGATTCATGCGTATAGCAATCATCGGCAGCGGCATCGCCGGGCTGACCTGCGCCCATCTGCTGTCGCGCAACCACCAGGTCACGGTTTTCGAAGCCGAGCGCTGGATCGGTGGCCACACACACACCCTCGATGTGGTCTGGAAGGGCCAGCGCCATGCAATAGACACCGGCTTCATCGTGTTCAACGACTGGACCTACCCCAACTTCATTCGGCTGCTCGACCAGCTCAAGGTCACCTCACAGCCCACCGAAATGAGTTTTTCCGTGCATGACCCGGCCACAGGCCTTGAGTACAACGGCCACGACCTGAACACACTGTTCGCACAACGCCGCAACCTGATCTCCCCAGGCTTCTGGGGAATGCTGCGGGATATTCTGCGCTTCAACCGCCAGGCACTGAGCGACCTGGACAGCCAGCGGATCGATGCCAACACCACGCTGGGTAGCTACCTTCAGGCGCAGAGCTATGGGCAGCGCTTCATCGACCACTATATCGTGCCGATGGGATCGGCCATCTGGTCGATGTCCCGCGCCGACATGCTCCACTTCCCCCTCGAGTTCTTCGTCCGCTTCTGTCGCAACCACGGCTTGCTGTCGGTCAACCACCGTCCACAGTGGCGGGTCATCAAAGGTGGTTCGAGCAGCTACATCGCACCACTGTGCCGCCCATTCGCTGACAGCATCCGCCTGGACTGCAAGGTTCACCGGGTCAGCCGCGACGAAGGTGGCGTGACCGTCGTGAGCGCAGCCGGCACCGAACGCTTCGACACCGTGGTGTTCGCCTGCCATAGCGACCAGGCCCTGGCCATGCTGGAAAGCCCCAGCACACAGGAACGTGCCGTGCTCGGGGCCATCGGCTACGCCAGCAACGATGTCGTACTGCACACCGACACCCGCCTGCTGCCGCGCCGCAAGCGCGCCTGGGCGAGCTGGAACTACCGCCTGGGTGGCCCACAGCAGGCTCCCGCCGCGCTGACCTACAACATGAACATCCTGCAAGGTATCCAGGCACCGACCACCTTCTGCGTGAGCCTCAACCAGACCGCATTGATAGACCCTGCGCAGGTGATTGCCCGCTTTCAGTACGCCCATCCGCAGTACAGCCTCGCCGCGTCCGCGGCGCAGGCTCGGCAGTCAGAGCTGCAAGGCCAGCAGCACAGCTACTTCTGTGGTGCCTACTGGGGAAATGGTTTTCACGAGGACGGTGTGGTCAGTGCGCTGAAGGTGGCCGCGCATTTCGGGGTGCAACTGTGAACAGCAGCCTCTGCCTGGGCTGGATCAGCCACCGTCGCTTGACGCCGCGCGCCCACGCGTTCCGCTATCGAACAGGCATGTTCTACCTGGATCTGGACGAGCAAACCTGGCTGATGAGCCTGTCACGCTGGCTAGGGCGCTGGCGCCTGGCACCGCTCAGCTTTCGCCAGACCGACTACCTGCCAGCGCTGACCCAGCAGGGACAGACGCTGGCACAGGCCGCGCGCTTGATCGTCCGCCAGGCCACGGGGCATATGCCCGAAGGCCCGGTCCACCTGCTCACGCAACTGCGCTGCTGGGGGCTGTCGTTCAACCCGGTGAGTTTCTATTTCTGCCATGACCGCGACGCGAACCTGGTGGCGATCCTGCTGGAAGTACGAAACACCCCCTGGCGTGAACGCTTCCACTACGTGCTGCCGGTGCACGACAACCTCGGCACACCCTTCACGGTGGCGAAGGCCTTCCACGTGTCGCCGTTCATGCCACTGGACATGGACTATCGCTTTCGCTTCTCCCTGGATGCGCAACATATACGTATCCATATGGAGAACCGGCAACACGAGCGCACGGTGTTCAAGGCAGACCTCGCCTTGCAGCGCCAGCCTTTGGACCGCGCCGGTCTGCATCGATACATCCTGGCCTTCCCGTGGATGAGCCTGCGCACCCTCTCGGCTATCTACTGGCAAGCACTGCGCCTGCTGTTCAAACGCACCCCCATCCATGACCACACTGCCCGCCAGAATCACTTGGCGCTCGGCCACTCCTGCGAGGACACGAATGATGTCGAATCACACCCTGAGCGTTAGCAAGTTCGCCGGCCTTGCGCCGTTGCTCGGCGGTCTGGCACGAAGCGCCGTGCTCGCCCAAATGGGCAAGCTGCGCCACGGTCACTTGCGCCTGCTGTGCCACGGCCAGCAGTGGAGTTTTGGCGATACCGAGAGCCCGTTGCAGGCCGAGGTGGAGGTGCTCGATGACGCCACCTGGAGCCTGATCGCCGGCAATGGCTCGATCGGTGCTGGCGAAGCCTACATCCACGGCTATTGGCGCAGCCCGGACCTTGCGCGGGTGACGCGCCTGTTCGTCGCCAACCTTGAAGTGCTCGACGCGCTCGAGGGCGGCCTGGCGCGCCTCGGCCGCCCTGCCCTGCGGCTGCTGCACCGGCTCAACCGCAATAGCAGGCGCGGTGCCCGACGCAACATTCTGGCGCACTACGACCTCGGCAACGCCCTGTTCGAGCGGCTGCTGGACCCCACCATGATGTATTCGGCAGCCCAGTTCGAGCATCCCGGGCAGACACTGGAACACGCTCAGGTGAACAAGCTGGAGCGCATCTGCCAGAAACTTGAGCTATGCCCTGACGATCACCTGCTGGAAATTGGCTGCGGTTGGGGCTCCCTGGCGATTCACGCCGCCACCCGATACGGCTGCAGGGTTACCACCACCACCCTCTCCGAAGCGCAGTACAGCCATACCCTGGACCGCGTTCGGGCGCTGGGCCTGGAGCAGCGCATAACGGTACTTCGCGAGGACTACCGCGACCTGGAAGGCCGTTTCGACAAACTGGTATCGATCGAGATGATCGAAGCGGTCGGCCATCGTTATCTGCCGGTGTACTTCCGCCAGTGTGCCGCGCTGCTCAAGCCCGATGGCCTGATGCTGCTGCAGGCCATCACCATTCGCGACCAACGCTACGACCAGGCACGGCGCTCGGTGGACTTCATCCAGCGCTACATTTTCCCCGGAGGCGCCCTGCCTTCGCTGAGCGTGATGCTCGACACTGCCAGCCGGCACACTGCGCTGAACCTTGTACATATGGAAGATTTCGGCCAGGACTACGCCCTCACCCTGCAGCATTGGCGGGAAAACCTGCGTCAGGCACGCACGGCGCTGGCCGACCTGGGCTACGACGACATGTTCCAGCGCCTGTGGGAATTCTACTTGTGCTACTGCCAAGGCGGCTTCGAGGAGCGCGCCATCGGCGTTGCCCACCTGCTGTTGGCCGCGCCCCAGGCACGTCGTGCGCCCTTGCCAGGCCATGCCTGATGCACGGAGGCAGGCTGGTCGCCAATGCCCTTTGGTTGCAGGTCGGCTGGTGGGCCTGCGTACTGGGTGCAGAACGGCCCTGGCTCTTGCTGCTGGTGATCCTCGGCCTGGGCGTGCACCTGCGCCTGAGCCGAGACGTCAGCGGCGAGTTCAAGGCGCTGTGGCGCGTTACCTTGGCCGGCTGCCTGCTCGATACGGTGCTGGGAGCGCTGGGGGTATTCGCGTTCGATGCCTGGCCGCTGCCACTGTGGCTCGCGCTGCTGTGGCTGGTGCTGGCCAGCGGCATGCGCCACAGCCTGGCATGGATCGCCAGGGACTGGCGGCTCGGTGCACTGCTGGGCGCAATCAGCGGCCCACTGGCTTACTTGGCGGGCGCCAGGCTGGCCGGGGTGGGATTGCCCTTGGGCACGCTGGAAACCGGCCTGCTACTGGCGCCCATCTGGGCCTTCACCTTGCCCCTGCTCTTGCGCCTGGCGGCGTGGCGCTGACCTGCGGCATCGCTCAGAGCAATAGCGCACCTGTTCCCAGCAGCGCGCCCAGCGCTTGCGCCAGTTGAACGGCAGGCCACAGACCACACAGATCTTGCTGGGCAACAGGCTCTTTTTCATATCGGCTGCCCGGCATCCAGTCGCGCCAACAATGACTGGCCGCGTTGCCATACGGCATCGCGACGGCTGGCCGACATGCCATCGAGCCCACGATAGGCCAGCGCCAGCCGCGGGTTAGCCGAAAGCACGGTGCGATGGCGAATGAGAAAATGCCAGTACAGGGCATTGAACGGGCAAGCATCCTCCTCGGTTACCTGGCCAACCCGGTAACTGCAAGACGCGCAATGGTCGGACATGCGCTGGATGTAACGACCACTCGCACAGTAGGGCTTGGACCCAAGGTAGCCACCGTCGGCATGCATCACCATGCCAAGCGTGTTGGGCAGCTCGACCCAGTCGAAAGCGTCCATGTAGACCGCCAGATACCACTCACAAATCGCCGTCGGCACGATACCGGCCAGTAAGGCGAAGTTTCCGGTCACCATCAGCCGCTGGATGTGGTGCGCGTAGCCCAGCCGCAAGGTCTGCCCGATGGCTTGCGCCATGCAGCGCATACGGGTTTGCCCGGTCCAGTAGAATTCCGGCAACGCCCGCTCGTTGCCCAGGTGATTGAGCCCGGCGTACTCCGGCATGCGCAGCCAATAGATCCCGCGCACATACTCGCGCCAGCCTATCAGTTGGCGGATGAAGCCTTCGGCTGCATTGAGCGGCACTCGCCGCTCGCGCCACGCCCTGTCGACGTCTTCACACAGGCTACGCACATCCAGAAGCCCGATGTTGAGCGCTGCACTGATACGTGCATGAAACAGATACGGCTCGCCCTCGGCCATCGCATCCTGGTAGTCCCCGAAAGCCGCCAGGCCAAACTCTAGAAAGTGTTGCCAGAGCTGCTGGGCCTGGGCATGGGTTACTGGATAGTCGAAGCCGTCGGTGGCCCCGTAGTGGTCGCTGAAGCGCTGACCTACCAGCGCCTGCACCGCTGCTGTGATCTCGTCCTGCGCAAAATGCGCAGCGAATGGGCCACGTAGCTGACGCGGCAACGGCTTGCGATTGTCGGCATCGAAATTCCAGGCTCCACCTGCCGGGCTGCCATCGAGCTCCATCAGCAGGCCGGTGCGCTTGCGCATGCCACGGTAGAAGTGCTCCATGCGCAGTTGGCGCCGCTCAGCGGCCCAGCGCCCAAAGGCTTCGCGCGAGCACAGAAAACGCCGGTCACGGTGCCACACCAGCGGCAACCCGGCATCACGCAATGCCTGCTCCAGACGCCACTCGCCGCACTCGGTCAGGTGGATCTGCGTGGCGCCCAAGGCCTGTTGCCAGCGACACAACTCGCCAACGATGCTGCCGCTGTTGCCTGCAGCATCGAGCTCGACATAGTGCACTTGCCAACCCCGCTCGCGCAGGCACCGAGCGAAGTGCCGCATGGCGCTGAAAATCAGAACGATCTTCAGTGGATGGTGCGGCACGTACCGGGCCTCACCCTCCACCTCCGCCATCAAGATAGCGTCACGGGCAGGATCGAGAGCGCTCAGGCTCGCCAGGTCGAACGACAGCTGGTCACCCAGCACCAGGCCCAGGCGCATCGTTTCGCCTACCACTGGCTGGCGAGCGTTATCGGGGCGCGCAGTGGTTCGATGGGGCCGTCACGTTGGCCGCACATCTCATCATGTACCACGTGCTGCACCAGCGTGCAGGGCACGGCTGGCAGGCCCGTCAGCAACTGGCGTAGCTCGGTGGTGGAGCGCACGCGCAGGGGCTGCCCATGGGCATCGTTGAGAGTCACGGGGCCAGCGTCGGTCAAGGCACGCAGGAGGTAGAAGCCGCCTTCCAGCGACAGCAGTTCCAGCGCCTTCGCTTCGCCGGTCGAGACCCATTGAAACAGCGTGACCAGGTTCACGGCGTACTCTCCGGGAGGCGGCGGAAGAACAGGGTGATCTGGCCGATTTCCACGCCCAGCTTGCTCATACTCGAGCGATTGATCAGGGTGTCGTCATCCATCAGGTACATCCAGTCGTCCAGGTCCACTTGCCAGTTACGCCCATCGACAGGCAGGTCAAGCTGATAACGCCAGCGCAACGCGTTACCCGCCACTTCCCCCCTCGCCTCGCCAATGACGTCCCCCGCCGTTCCGCGCCAGCGGCCAGGGCCGTCGGGCACCAACCGCCAGGTGCGTTCCTGACGGGTGCCATCGCTGTACAGAAAATGTTCTTCGAGGATCAGATGCTCACCTTCACGACGGCTATCGATGCGCACATGAAAGCGCTTGATTACCTCACCGGAGCGCTTCTGGAAAATCCCCCAGGCCTGTACCGGCCGCGAGAAGAACGCCACCAGGTCGAGCTTGGGCTGCTCCTGGGCATAGCGTTCGACCCCGACATTGCCACAGCTGCCCAGAAGCAGACACAACGCCAGCAACAGTGCTTTGTACATATTCAGCGTCCTCGTTCACTGCCAGCCAGCCCGAGCAGGCGCTGACGCAGTTGTGGATCCCTGGCACGTGGATCGAGCCAGATGGCAAAGAACGCCCGGGCAAAGGCCGGGTCAGTGATTTCGCGGCTCAATTCACCGTCGACGTAAAAGCGGCAACCCTGCCCCGGCAGGTACAAGCCTGTAATTCGCATCCCGGGGCGCACGTCCACGAATGCCGCTTCAAGCGCCTGGGTCCAAGCCGGGCGTTGCTGCGGCGCAATGCCGCCAGCGTTGAGACGATGCATTTCCTCGAGGCTGGCCTGTACCAGCGTGTCCTTGGACAACGACCGGTGATAGAGAAGCTCGAGGGCGAACGGCTGGTTCCAGTCCAGCGCCGGCGCCAGCGTCCATAGCTGGGCGGTGTAAAGACGCAGGCCGAACCAAGTGAACTCACCCGCACCCAACCGCTGCGCACCGGGCAACTGCGAGCGCCAGTCCGCCGTCGCCGAAAACGCAACGATCAGCAGGCAAAGGCACGTCCAACGAGCACGGTGAACCATATTGACCTCAAGCGCGGCCCAATACTGTACAAAGATAGCATGATGTACAGATATTTTATTGACATGTACAGTTTTTTGCCATTCGCCTCCAAGCCACGGGCACAGTCGTTGGTCGCAGCCGAAATCGAAAAGAGCTGCCGGTCGAGCTATCCGCTCAAAACGTTCGCACTTATTTGCCTGCGCGGTGGTCATAGGTCTGAATACCACCTCGGCTACCGGAGCTCCCATGCCCATGACCCGCGCCTGCCAACAGCTCGCTCTGGAGCAGAATCGCCGGCTGTTCGCCAGCGCCTATGAACTCGACCGCGCAGCCTTTGCCCTACTCGAAGGCGTCGGGCTCGACGCCTTCGACTTCGGCCATTACCAGGAGCTGCGGCGCAAGGCAGCCGAGCGTTATCAGGAGGCCATCGAGCATCTGGCCCTCCTTGAGGGCAACCGCTCATCGCCAAAGTGAGCGCCAGCCTATAATCTGCGCCCAGTGCCCGGCGATTCGCCCCAGGCCATTTCCAGGTCCGAACAAGGCTGATGCCATGAAGTCGTCCAGCAAACCGTCCCTCGCCTCGCCGCACAATCCGGCGCTCAGCCCCAGCCATCTGGGTTTCCCCGTGGTCGGCATCGGCGCCTCGGCCGGCGGCCTGGAAGCGATCCGCCGGTTCTTCCGGCACGCCCCGGACGACTCCGGCATGGCGTTCGTTGTCGTCCTGCACCTCTCCCCCCATCACCAGAGCCAGGCTGACCGGATCATCCAGGCGGTCACCCGCATGCCGGTACGCCAGGTCAGCGAGCCGGTGCCGATCGAACGCAACCATGTCTACGTGATCTCGCCAGCCAATCGCCTCTCGACCAACGACGGCTACCTGCGGGTCAGCCCAGCCAAGCGCGGCCGCGGCGATCATGTGGCCATCGACCTGTTCTTTCGCGACCTGGCCGACGTGCACAAGGACCATGCATTCTGCGTGGTGCTCTCGGGAACCGGCAGCGACGGCGCCGTAGGCCTGTCGCGCATCAAGGAACAAGGTGGCGTGACCCTGGTGCAGGCACCCGATGATGCCGAGTACCCCGACATGCCCCGTGCGGCGCTGGCCACCGGCATGGTTGACCTGCTGCTGCCAGTAGCTGAAATGCCTGCGCGCCTGGTCGAGTTGTGGCGCACGGCGCGGCAGGTGAAACTGCCGGAAATCGAAGACGACAGCCTGCCGCCGCCATTGGGAGAGCGCGAGGGTGATCCGGCGGCGAGCGACCCGCTGCTGGATGAGATCCTGCTGACGCTGCAAGGCGAGACCGGACACGACTTCAGCCACTACAAGCGCGCCACCGTACTGCGCCGCCTGGAACGCCGCCTGCATGTCACCGGCCAGACAGAGCTGGCCGGCTATCTCGACTTCCTGCAGCACCACCCTGAGGAGTCGCGGGCACTGCTGGCCGACATGCTGATCGGAGTGACCAACTTCTTCCGCGATCGCGAGGCGTTCGAGGCGTTGCAGCGCCATGTGATGCCGGGCCTGGTCAACAAGGATGCCAGTGAAGAGTCCGCGCACGAGGTACGCCTCTGGTCAGCAGGCTGCTCCACCGGCGAGGAGGCCTATAGCCTGGCGATGCTGGTGACCGAGCAGTTGGCGGTGGAACAGCGCAGCGCCCAAGTACAGGTATTCGCCACCGACCTCGACGAACGCGCCATCAACATCGGTCGCGCCGGCCGGTATCCGGACGCCATCGCCACCGACGTGTCGGCGGCACGCCTGCGCCAGTTCTTCATCAAGGAGGACCAGCACTTGCGGGTGCGCAAGGAAATCAGGGAAAAGGTCCTGTTCGCCCGTCACAACCTGCTGTCCGATCCGCCATTCTCCCAGCTCGACCTGATCGTCTGCCGCAACCTGCTGATCTACCTGGACCGCGAGGTGCAGCGCGATATCCTGCGCCTGTTCCATTTCGCCCTGCGTCCAGGCGGCCATCTGTTCCTTGGCAGCTCCGAGTCGACGGACCTTGCGGCCGACCTGTTCGTCGCCGTGGACAAACGCAACCGCATCTTCCGCGCCCGGGAAGTGCAGACCACCAGCCATCCGCCGCGCCTGCAGGCCCCGGAGCCTGCGCTCGCACCACCGGCCCGCGCACGCAGCAGTCGCCGCTTGTCCTACGCCGAGATCCATCACCGCGCCCTCGCCCGCTGCACGCCGCCCAGCCTGGTGATCGATACCGAGGGCAATATCCTGCACATGAGTGAAGGTGTCGGGCGCTTCCTGCACCACGCCGGTGGCGAGCTCAGCCACAACCTGCTCAGCCTGATCATCGCGCCGTTGCGACCGGCCTTGCGCAGTACCTTGCTGCAGGCGCAAGGCAGCGGCCAGGCGGTGACCTCGCGCAGTGTCTCGGTCAGCCTCGACGAACATCCCACGGCCGTGCAAATCCTGGTGCAGCCGCACCAGGACGACCCCAGTGGCACCGACTGCCTGCTGGTGGTGTTCCAGGCGATCGAAGTCGACAGCAGCGCCAGTACCAGCGCCCCCGTCGAGCAGACCGAAGGCATGGTGTTGAGCAACCTGGAGCGCGAACTGCATCGCACGCGGCTGCAACTGCAGGAGACCATTGAGCAATCGGAGTTTTCCAGCCAGGAGTTGACTGCCTCCAACGAGGAAATGCAAGCGATCAACGAGGAGCTGCGTTCGGCCAGCGAGGAACTGGAAACCAGCAAGGAAGAGCTGCAGTCGATCAACGAAGAATTGCTGACGGTCAACTACGAGCTCAAGACCAAGGTCGAGGAGACCGACAAGGTCAACGACTACCTCAGCAACCTGATCGCCTCGACCGACATCGCCACGGTCTTCGTCGACCGCAACCTGTGCATCCGCTGGTTCACGCCCCGCGCCGCGGACATCTTCAGCATGCTGCCGGTGGACACCGGGCGCTCGCTACTCGATATCACCCATCGTCTCGACTACCCTGGCCTGGCCGACGACGCCCGTGCGGTGGTCGAGCGCGAGACCACTATCGAACGCGAGGTGGTCGGCCACAACCAGCACTGGTACCTGGCCCGCTTGCTGCCCTACCGGGCCAGCGAGCGCAATGTCGATGGCACCGTACTGACCTTCATCGACATCAGCCAGAGCCGCGCCGCGGAGGAACGCTTGCGCCAGGGCGAGGAACGCATGCGTCTGGTAGCGGAAAGCACCCATGACTTCGCCATCATCCTGCTTGATGAACAAGGCCTGATCACTGACTGGAATACCGGTGCCGCGCTGATTTTCGGCTATGGCAAGGACGAAGTCCTCGGCCACCACTACCAACTGATCTTCACCGAGCAGGACCAGGCCAGCGGTGTGCCAGAGCGCGAGCTGCGCAGCGCCCGCCTCCATGGCCGCGGCCAGGACGAGCGCTGGCACGTGCGCAAGGATGGCAGCCGCTTCTACTGCAGCGGCGAAGTGTCCCGCCTCAAGGGCAGCAGCCTGCGCGGCTACGTGAAGATCGCCCGCGACCTCACCGGCCACAAGCGCCTGCACGACGAACAGAGCAAGCAACTGGCCGAGTCGCAGAGCAGCAGCCACATGAAGGACGAGTTCTTCGCCGTCATGTCCCACGAACTCAAGCACCCGCTGAACCTGATCCAGCTCAACGCCGAGATCCTGCGGCGCTCGCCCTCGGTGAAGTCCGCCAGCGCCGCCAGCAAGGCGGTCGGGATCATCTGTGATGCGGTATCCAGTCAGGCACGAATCATCGACGACCTGCTCGATGTCGCCCGCATCCGCACCGGCAAGCTCAAGCTCAAGACCGAGGTGATCGACCTGTGCGCAGTGCTGCAGGGGATCCATGCGGTGGTGCTCAACGAGCAGCATACTTGCACCGTGCGCCTGGTGTTGCCGGCCGATGGCGCGCCCGTTCACGTCGAGGCCGATGGCACGCGGCTCGAGCAGATCATCTGGAACCTCCTGAACAACGCCTTGAAGTTCAGCCCCGCAGGCACCGAGATTCGCGTGGTGCTCGCCAGGCGAGACAGCCAGGCCCAGCTAGAGGTGATCGACCAGGGCGTGGGGCTGACCGAGGATAGCCTCGAGAGCGTTTTCGAGCTGTTCACCCAGGCCGCACCGCAGTTGTCCGGCAACAGCCGCGAAGGGCTGGGTATCGGCCTGTCGCTGGTGCGCCAGTTGGTCGAGGCCCATGGCGGGACGGTCGCGGCGTATTCTGCGGGGCTTGGTTGCGGCACCACCTTCACCGTCTCCCTACCGTTGTGCGCGCCCGAGCGCCAGGCCACGCCAGATGCTCCCGAGCAGGCCAGCGACGGACGCCTGGATGGTATCAAGGTGCTGCTGGTAGACGACTCGAAGGAAATCCTCGAGGTCATGCAGCAGTTGCTGGAGATGGAAGGTGCGAACGTCGAGGCCTACAGCGACCCGCAAGCAGCGCTCGAGGCCGCCGCCGACGGACGCTACGAGATCATCCTGTCCGATATCGGCATGCCGGTAATGGACGGTCATGCCCTGATCAAGGCGCTACGGGGCCTGGAACACCTGCGCTACACACCGGCCATTGCCCTGACCGGCTACGGCGCCAGCGCCGACCAGTACCGCTCACGCCAGTCGGGCTTCGACCGCCACCTGAACAAACCGGTGGGCTATGACGACCTGGTCGAGGCCATAGAGACACTGTGCGGGTCGGTGCCCTATTGAACGGGCTCAGCACCGCTGAAGGCCACTCCCTGCACTGCTGTTGTTCACCCGCTAAATGTTTGTCCGGCGGTCCTTCAGGCAACTGGTCTGGAAATCCGAGAATCTTTGCAGTGCGATGACTCGCGCCCTGGTCACAACTGAACACAGGCGTTCCTGTGTTCGACCAGAGGTACACCCTCATGGTTGATAAAAGCGACTGACCTACCTGCCCAGGAGACCGACCATGAGCGACCCCAATCATCCAGATCCTTATGTCGATGAAGTCCCACACGATCCCGGCGAGAAGATACCTGCGCCCGATCCCCAACAAGAGGCACCCGAATGGCCGGAAGGCCAGGTCGCCCCAGAAGAGCAATCCGCCGGCTGAAGGCCCGGCGCTTTCCAGGTAGCGCCACTCGTCAATCCTGCTGAACCCTCTCGATCCGCCACGGGTCGCTACTGATGAGTACATCAATACAGGGGGCTGTGGTGAGCGAGATCCGCATTGGCATTTCCGGTTGGCGCTATGGCCCATGGCGCAAGGACTTCTACCCCAAGGGGCTGCGCCAGGACGACGAGCTGGCGTTTGCCTCGCGGGCGGTCAACAGCATCGAGATCAATGGCTCGTTCTACGCGCTGCAGACTCCGGAACGCTACGACCGCTGGCGTGACGAGACGCCAGAGGATTTCGTGTTCTCGGTCAAGGCCCCACGCTATATCACCCATGTGCGCAGGCTTCGCGAGATCGACGAAGCGCTGGCCAACTTCTTCGCGTCGGGCCCGCTGCTGCTGGGTGACAAACTTGGGCCTTTCCTCTGGCAGTTTCCCCCTAACCTGAAATTCGACGTGCAGCGCTTCAGCGACTTTCTGGCCAAGCTCCCGCATGACCGCTCTGCCGCCCGCCGCCTTGCCCGCCAGGCCGCCGAGCGCCTGCAAGGCAACGGGGGGGCGACCGTCAAGGGCAACTCACGCCTGCGCCACGCCGTGGAAATCCGCCACCCCAGTTTCCTCTGCGATACCTTCATCGACCTGCTGCGCAAACACAAGGTCGCCCTGGTGGTCGCCGACAGCGCGGGCAAATGGCCCTATGTCGAGGAAGTCACGGCCGATTTCATGTACCTGCGCCTGCATGGCGATGTCGAGCTCTACAGCAGCGGCTATACCGCCAGCGCGCTGCGCCGCTGGCGTATGCGTATCCAGGCCTGGGCTGCGGGCGGCCAGCCGGAGGATGCCCAGCGCGTCGTGCGCCGCGCCCCGGCAAAGCGCGCTTCCCGTGACGTGTACTGCTACTTCGACAATGACCAGAAAGTGCATGCCCCGTACGATGCCCGTCGCCTGCTTGGCAAGCTCGGCCTTGACGGCGAATTGGTGACAGAGCCCGGCGTCGATCCGCAGGAGCCGCTATGAACGGAACTTTGCCCGCCCCCCGCTGCATCATCGACAAGGTGACTGCCGTGCACCGCCTGACGGTGCTGACCCTCAACGTGCACAAGGGTTTCACCCTGTTCAACCGCCGTTTCATCCTGCCGGAGCTGCGTGAGGCGGTACGCGCTACCGGGGCCGACCTGGTGTTCCTGCAGGAGGTACACGGCAGCCATCAGCAGCATGCCGAGCGCCACCCGACCTGGCCGACGGCACCTCAGTACGAATTCCTCGCCGACAGCATGTGGCCGCAGTTCGCCTACGGACGCAACGCGGTCTATCCCCATGGCGACCATGGCAACGCCCTGCTGTCCAAGTTTCCGATCCGCGCCCACGACAACCTTGACGTCACGATCCACGGCAACGAAGAACGCGGCCTGCTGCATTGCCAGCTCGAAGTGCCCGGCCATGAGCAGGTGCACGCGATCTGCGTGCACCTGGGTCTGCGCGAAGAGCACCGCCAGCGGCAAGTCGGCCTGCTGCTGGCGTTGCTCGACAGCCTGCCGTCGGGCGAGCCGGTCATCGTCGCTGGCGACTTCAACGACTGGCGTCTGAAAGCAGATGTGCGCCTCTCGAGGCATCTGGTCGATGCCTTCGGCAAGCCGGCGCGCAGCTTTCCCGCCCGCCTGCCGCTGCTGCGCCTGGATCGCATCTACCTTCGCAACGCACAGGCCGGCGAAGCCCGGGTGCTGTCCAGATACCCGTGGACGCACCTCTCCGACCACGCCCCGCTGGTAGCGCAGGTGACGCTATGAAGCTGTCCTGGAGCGACGGCAACCACGTCCAGTTGCTGATCAACGGCGAGCAGTACTATCCACGCGTGTTCGAGGCCATGGCCCAGGCTCGCGAGGAGATTCTCCTGGAAACCTTCATCATCTACGACGACAAGGTCGGGCAGCCCTTGCGCCAGGCCCTGATCGACGCCGCACGGCGTGGGGTAAGGGTCGAGGTGGCCGTGGACGGTTACGGCACCGCCGACCTGCCCGACGAGTTCATCGCCTCGATGACTGCGGCCGGGGTCCGTTTCCATTCGTTCGATCCGCAACCACGGCTGGCCGGCATGCGCACCAACCTGTTCCGTCGCCTGCACCGCAAGATCCTGGTGATCGACGGACAGCGCGCGTTCATCGGCGGTCTCAATTACAGCGCCGATCACCTTGGCGATTTCGGCCCGCAGGCCAAGCAGGACTATGCCGTGGAGGTCGTCGGCCCCGTGGTGGGCCAGCTTCACGCGTCCTCTTGCCGATTGCTCGCCCCCGTGCTGGACGCCGCCAGTCGAATCCAACCGAACGGTATCGCTGCAGGCCCGGCCAGTGCCGTGCTGGTGGAACGCGACAACCGGCGCCATCGCAACGATATCGAAGTCTGCTACCTGCAGGCCTTCCGTAAAGCCAGGCAGCGTATCGTCGTGGCCAACGCCTACTTCTTCCCCGGCTACCGCCTGCTGCGCGAGCTGCGCAACGCCGCTCGGCGCGGGGTCGAGGTAACCCTGATCCTCCAGGGGCAGCCAGACATGCGCTGGGTCCGCACACTCTCCCGGCTGCTCTACAACTACCTGTTGCGCGACGATGTGCGCATCCACGAATACTGCCAGCGCCCGCTGCACGGCAAGGTGGCGTTGGTGGACGACGACTGGTCCACGGTGGGGTCGAGCAACCTCGACCCGCTGAGCCTGTCGTTCAACCTCGAAGCCAACCTGCTGATCCGCGACCGTGCGTTCAACGATCTGCTCTACCAGCACTTGAGCGCACTGACCCGCGAGCAGTGCAAGGCCGTGACGCTGGAGCGCATGGTGCGTGGCTACTGGTGGCGCGCCCCGTTGGTCTTCCTGGGCTTCCACATCACCCGCTATTTCCCGCGCATCGCTGGCTGGTTTCCGGCACACCGGCAACGCCTGCAGTCGCTGCAAAGCGAAAGCGAGGCTCCGGCCGACTACCAAGAGGGCAAGACCTGATGGCCACGGCACGCTGGAAGACCTGGGGCAAACGCCTGCTGACCGTGCTGTTCCTGGTGTTGATCCCGGTACTGCTGTTCACCCTGGCGCGCAACCTGGACTGGAACGAAGTCAGCCAGTCGCTACGGGCCTACCGGCCCTCGACCCTGGTGCTGGGGTTGCTGCTGGCTCTGTGCAGCTACCTGGTGTTCGCCAGCTACGACCTGCTCGCCCGCGCCTATACCGGACACCGCCTGCCGGCCCGGCAGGTACTGCCGGTAGCATTCGTCTGCTATGCATTCAACCTCAATTTCACCACCTGGGTCGGTGGCGTAGCCCTGCGTTACCGCCTGTACGGCAGGCTGGGCCTGGACACCCCGACCATCACCCGCATCCTCACCCTGGGGCTGCTGACCAACTGGATGGGCTACCTGCTGTTGGCCGGCATCGTATTCGCCTTGGGCTTGGTCAAGCTGCCGCAGAGCTGGACGGTAGGCGCTGGCGGCCTGCGCCTGATCGGCGTCCTGATGATCGTGGTCGCGTTGGCCTATCTGTTCGCCTGCGCCTTCGCCAAGCGGCGCACGTGGGACCTGCGCGGGCATGAAGTCACCCTGCCGAGCCTGCGCCTGGCGTTGTGCCAAGTGGCCCTGGGCGCAAGCAACTGGGCGCTGATGGCGGCGTTGATCCATCTGCTGCTGCCACCGGAGCTGTTCTATCCCTCGGTGCTGGGTGTGTTGCTGATCAGTTGCGTGGCGGGCGTGGTCGCCCATATACCCGCCGGGCTCGGCGTGCTGGAGGCCGTGTTCCTCGCCCTGCTTCACGGCCAGCTCGGCCAGGGCACGCTGGTGGCCGCACTGCTGGGCTATCGAACGTTGTACTACCTGATCCCGCTGCTGTTGGCGGTGGTCACCTACCTGATCCTCGAAAAACGCGCCAAGGCCTTGCGCCGACAGGCCGGGCCAGCCCTCGACAAGCGCTGATGGGCAAGGCGCGGAGCGATTGCGAACGCAGCCACGGTGCCTGGCCGCCCCATTGACGCACAGGAGAACTGTCCAACTTTTCGGGGGCAGTCCATCCCTGTGGGAGCAGGCCTGCCCGCGAAGAAAGACGCCGCAATCTCAAGGATTGCTCACCACTGCCAGCCAATCGGCAAAGCGCTCCACCTTCGACAACCCGCGCTTGTCACCCGGCACCTCCATCCAGTAGCCATAAGGCCCGATCACCTCCACCGGGGTGATCGGCAGCAGGCTGCCGCTGGCCAGCTCACGCTCGATCATCTGTCGGTCGATCACCGCCAGGCCGCCGCCGGCCAGGGCGGTGTGGATCACCTGGTCGAGGGTGCCGAACTCGATGCCGCAGTCGGCATCGACATCGCTGCGCCCTGTGGCCGCCAGCCAGTTCTCCCACACCCGCAGGCGGCGGCCTTCGTGGAGGATGTGCAGCAGCGGGTGATCGCGCAGACAAGGCTCACGGCCATCCTGGAACAGCTCGGGGCTGGCCACGGCGATGTGCCGTTCCATCACCAGCAAACGGCGATTACCCGTGCCCTCGCCTTCACGGCTGAACAGGATGCGGCAGTCGAGTTCGCCGGGGTGCTCGTCATCACGCTGGCTGGTGACGCTGAGGCTGATGTCCGGGTAGCGCTGCATGAAGCCGCGCAGGCGTGGCGATAGCCAGCGGGTGGCCCAGGTCGGTGGCGCAAGGATACGCAGGCGCTGGCGCAGATTGGGCACGCGCACCGCCTCCAGCGCCCGCTCGATGCGATCGAACGCCTCGCCCAGGTGCGGGGCCAGTGCGTTGCCTGCCTCGGTCAGGGTCAGGCCACGCGGGCCGCGGACGAACAGCACGACGCCCAGGTAATCCTCCAACTGCTTGATCTGTCGGCTGATGGCGCCCTGGGTGACGTTCAGCGCATCGGCGGCGCGATTGAAGCTGCGGTGGCGAGCAACTTCCTCGAAGACCTTGAGCATGTTCAAAGGCGGCAGGGTGCGCATGGTGGGGCTCTGCTGATCGTTGTTTTTGTAGGGCGATTCTACAGGGGCGCGACTGCCTGCAAACATGCGTTTTTCTCGGGTTACCGCTGCGTAATGCTCGTTTGTGCCGGGGCACGGGCGTTGGATAGGGTCGCCCCAATCGCGGGCTTGTCCCGCGATTGGGCCGCACAGCGGCCCCGATAACGACAAGAAACCACCAAAGGTGCCCCCACCCATGCCCGCACTTCCGTTGCGTCACACCCTGCTTCCCGTCCTGCTGACCCTCAGCGCCGCAGCCCAGGCTGTGCCGATCACCGAGAACCTCGACGTCGGCGGCGCGATCCGCGCACGCTTCGACCACGACCCGGACCGCAAGATCGACAAGGCCGGCCTGGACACCATCATGCTGCGCGCCAACTACGACTCGGACAGCTGGATCGGCGCGGTGCGCTATCGCTTCTATGGCAAGGCCTACCCCTACCAGTACACCGACAAGGTCGGCGATATCCAGTTCGCCGAGTACGCCTGGGTCGGCTACAAGTTCGACGAGAACCGCCAGGTCCAGGTCGGCCTGAACAAGATCCCCTTCGGCCTGCAGCCGTATTTCGGCAGCACCTTCTACGAGACCCTGGGCAACGTGATCGGGCTTGAGGACGTCGAGGCGGTAGGCGCCAAGTACATCCACCAGCAAGGCGACTGGAACCTGCAACTGGGTCTCTACGGACGCCCCGCCTGGCCTGGCCGCGGCACCAGCAACGGCACCACCTACTCCAGCGTGGTGACCTCGGCCGACGACTATGTCGCCAACGGCAGCCGCAACCAGGAGCGGCAGATCGCCGTCGCTCGCCTGGCGCGCTCGTTCAAGCTCGGCGACTGGCAATCGGAGGCCGGCATCTCGGGCCTGACCTCGCGCCTGGAAAACCGCGACACCCACGACGACGGCCGACGCAACGTGATCGGCGTGCACTACCTGGGCAAGAACGGCCCCTGGGGCGTGCAGATGCTTGCCGCGCGCCAGCAGATGTCGCCACGCAACCCGGACAACAGCGAGCGAGTGACCTTCGGTGGCTACGACGGCACCTACAACGTCGCCAGTCGCGGTAACCTGTACGTCGGCGACCTCAGCTACAGCGTGCCCGGCACCTTTCTCGGCGACTGGATCAGCGGAGTCACGCTGTATGGCAACTACAGCCGCTTCGACAAGTCTGCATCCGGCTTCGACAGTTCCGAACGCTTCATCCTCGGCACCTCGTTCTCGGTGCGCAGCTTCTACATCGCGGTGGAGTGGCTGAACGGGCGCAACGATCCGTACATCGGCGGCAGCAGCTACACCGAAAGCCTCGCCCAGGGCGGCACCGACCATTGGGAGAACCAGCTGTACATGAACATCGGCTATTACTTCTGAAAACCCCGGGCCGCTGTGCGGCCCCACTCCCACCAGGAGACACGGCGAGTGAAACGCAAGATCCCGGCACTCAACGCCCTCAAAGCCTTCGAGGTGGCCGGCAGCACCGGCAGCTTCACCCGCGCCGCCGAACTGCTCAACGTCACCCAAAGCGCCGTCAGCCGCCAGGTGCGCCAGCTCGAGGAACAGCTTGGCGAATCGCTGTTGCAGCGCCGCCACCATCACCTGCAGCTCACCGATGCCGGGCGTACGCTACTCAATGCCCTGCAGCAATCGTTCGACCGTATCGAGCTGACCGTACGCGGCATCCAGCAACGCCAGCACCCCACGCGCATCCGTCTCAACGCCCCGCCAACCTTCGCCAGCCGCTGGCTGCTGCCGCGTCTTGGGCGCCTGCGCGAGGCGTGTCCGGGGCTCGAAGTGACACTCACCACCCAACTGCAGGACAACCTCGCGGAAATCGCCACGCTCGACTGCGCGATCCGTTTCGGCAATGGCGAATGGGACGGCCTGGACAGTTCGCTGCTGATGCACGAACGGCACATCGCGGTGTGTTCGCCGTCGCTGCTGGCCCAGCAGGAGGAGCGCCGGGTCGACCTGCATCACATGCCCCTGCTGCACGTGCTGGCCCGCGAGGACCAGCGCTTCCTGACCTGGCGCCACTGGCTGGACGCTGCCAGGATCCAGGGTGTGGACCTGCGTGGCGGCTATGAATTCGACCTGCTGGACATGGCCATCCGCGCCGCCATCGACGGGCTCGGCATCACCATCGCCGACCGGCAGATGGTCGCCAGGGAGCTGGCTGCCGGGCAACTGGTGCAGGTGCTGGATGTGCAGGTCGACGGCCACCAGTCGTACTGGTTCGTGACCCGACCGGACCAGCAATTGCCCGCGCATGTGGAGCAGTTTCGCGAGTGGCTGATGCAGGAGGTGTGGCTGGCCGAGCGCAACCTGGGTGGGCCATCGGAGGTGGCGGCCTGCGAATAGCCGGCGCCATCGCGGGGTAAGTCGGGGGCAGCTCATTTTCTTGTAGGAGCAACTGTCTTGCCCTCCCATTCACGCATTGGAATGGTGGATGGCTGTAGATCCCCAGGTGAGGGCTTCGCCCTCATTTCGCGGGACAAGCCCGCTCCCACAGGGATTTTGGGCTGGCCTTGATTTTGAGCAAGACAGTTGCTTGTGTCGCGAAAGGGCCGCGCAGCGCCCCCAAGTAACATGCGTTTTAAGCACATTACCCCCACGCATTAATCGTTTGTTCCCCGTCCCTCCCTGCGACAAATTGTTCGCCATAACCCACAAGAAAACCGTTGCGCCAGCGCCGCCCCGTGCCCGCTCGCCAGCCCTTGTGGGCCCGTTCAACCCGCAAGCGGACACCTTCATGCGTACAGAACACAACTTCATCGACGGTCGCTTCGTCGTCGCCCCCGAGCAACCCGCCCTGAGCGTGTTCGACCCGGCCACCGACGTGCAGGTCGGCAGCGTCAGCGCCGCCAGCCCTGCCCAGGCCATCTTGGCCGTCGAAGCCGCCAGCCGCGCCCAGCGCAGCTGGGCTGCCCTGCCCTCGATCGAGCGTGCCCAGCACCTGCGCCGCCTGGCCGACGCCCTCGAAGCCTGCGCCGACGACATCGGTGCAGCGCTGGCCTGCGAATCCGGCAAGGCCCCCGGCGAAGCCCGCAACGAGGCGCTGTACGCCGCCGAGATCACCCGTTACCACGCCGAATGGGCACGCCGCATCGAAGGCGAAGTGATCCCCAGCGACACCCGCGACGAAACCATCCTGCTCAAGCGCGAAGCCATCGGCGTGGTCGCCTGCCTGATTCCGTTTAACTACCCGGTCTACACCTTGCTG
Source organism: Pseudomonas sp. RW10S2 (assembly GCF_014268985.1). NCBI lineage: Bacteria > Pseudomonadati > Pseudomonadota > Gammaproteobacteria > Pseudomonadales > Pseudomonadaceae > Pseudomonas > Pseudomonas sp. RW10S2. Next base: position 26,365 of record NZ_JABWRO010000001.1, read on the forward strand.
CGCAAGGTTGCCCCGGCGCTGATCGCCGGTAACACCGTGGTCGTGCGCCCAAGCAACAACACCCCACTGTCGGCCTTCGCCATCGCCCGCGCCGTGCAGCAGGCGCAATTGCCCGATGGGGTGATCAACATCCTGGCCATGCAGCACGATGTCGCCGCCACCCTCTGCACCCAGACGGCGGTCGGCATGATCACCCTCACCGGCAGCGTACGCGCCGGGCGCACGGTGCTCGAATACTGCAAGGCCAACATCGCCAAGCCGTCGCTGGAACTGGGCGGCAAGACCCCGGCCATCATCGAGCCCGATGCCGACCTGGAGGCCGCTGCCGCCGCCATCGTCGCCTCCAAGACCACCCACTGCGGCCAACTGTGCACCGCCATCGAGCGCGTCTATGTGCAGGCCAGCGTGCACCAGCGCTTCCTCGCCCTGCTGCGCGACAAGTTCGCCGCCGTGCGCATCGGCAACCGCGCCGAGGATGCCGCCTGCATGGGCCCGCTGATCAGTGCAGGCTCGCGCGAGGAGATCCACGCCAAGGTGCAGCGCGCCGTGGCGGCCGGGGCCCGTATCGAAGCCGGCGGCTACCTGCCCGAGGGCCCGGGCAACTTCTACCCGGCCACGCTGCTCAGCGGCTGCCGCCAGGACATGGAGATCGTCCAGGAAGAGACCTTCGGCCCGGTGCTGCCGGTAGTGGCCTACGACACCCTCGACCAAGCCCTGGCCATGGCCAACGACCACCAGTTCGGGCTGTCGTCGGTGCTCTACAGCGAGAACTACCGCAGCGCCATGAAGCTGGCCAACGCCATCGAAGCCGGCGAGCTGTACGTCAACCGCACCCCTGCCGACCCCTACCAGGGCTACCACGCCGGCTGGAAACGCTCGGGGTTGGGCGGCGATGACGGCAAGCACGGCATGCTCGAATTCACCCAGACCCGCCTGGTGGTCCTCAAGTACTGACCCGCGCAGGGCACGCTGCCTGCGTGCCCTGCTCCACTGCCCTGCGACAACCCCGACGACAGATCCGCCCACGAGAACAACAATGAAAAAAACAATAAATACCGAGGCGCTCAGCGTGCCCAGCACTTCTGCCAACTTCTCGCGCTACCTGCAACTGGCCCTGCTGGTGCTGGCCGCTGGCGCCATCTACCCGATGCTGTACCTGCGCCAGGTGTATCAGAGCACCATGCTCGAGGCGCTGTCGATCAGCAACAGCGAGCTGGGCTACCTGTACTCGATCCTCGGCACCGCCTTCCTGGTCAGCTACCTGCCCAGCGGCTGGCTCGCCGACCGCATTTCACCGCGCTTCCTGATCAGCTTCTCGCTGGTCGGCACCGGCCTGCTCGGCGTCTGGTACGCACAGTTGCCAGGCTTCGAAGCGCTGCTGGCGATCTTCTGCGGCTTTGGCATCACCACCGGCCTGACCTTCTGGGCCTCGCTGATCAAGCGGGTCAAGATGATCGCGGGCGAAAGCGAACAAGGCCGCTTCTTCGGTGTGCTCGATGGCGGCCGAGGCCTGGTCGAGGCGCTGCTGGCGACCATCGCCATCGCCCTGTTCGCCCAGGTCGCCGACAGTGCCGGCGGCAGTGCCGTGGGCCTGACCCGGGTCATCCACTTCTACGCCGCCTGCTGCGTGATCCTGGGCCTGGCGCTGATGCTGGTTCGCGACCCGCAGGTCAAGGCCGACACCATCAAGGCCCGCGAAAAGGCCAACCTGCTGCACGACCTGCGCACCCTGATGGCGATCCCGGAACTGTGGCTGGTCACCGCCATCGTGTTCTGCGGCTACCACTTCTTCTGGGCCACCTACAGCTTCTCGGCCTACCTGCAAGAGGGCGGCTTCGGCCTCAGCGCCACCGCCGCCGGCCTGATCACCACCATCAAGCTGTGGATGCGCCCGCTGGGCGGCATCGGCGGCGGCTGGCTGGGTGACCGTTTCTCCAAGACCGGCGTGCTGGCCTGGGCCATGGTCCTCGCCGCCGTCGGCATGATCGGCCTGATCGTGCTGCCGAGCCTGCGGGTGCTGGGCGTGCTGGTGTTCCTGGTGATCTTCATCGGCCTGATGACCTACGCCATCCGCGGCCTGTACTGGGCCATCCTCGACGACTGCCAGGTGCCGCTGCGGGTCACGGGCCTGGCGATCGGCATCATCTCCCTGGTCGGCTACTCGCCGGACGTGTTCCTGCCCCTGCTCAACGGCTGGATCATCGATCACTTCCCAGGCTTCCTCGGCTACCAGATCTACTTCTCCTACGTCGTGGTGATGGGCCTGCTCGGCGTCGTCGCCACCCTCATCCTGAACAAACGCATCAAGTCCAAGGCGGGCAAAGCATGAAGATCGTATCCCTGCAAACCCACGTGGTGGCCGTGCCACCGCCGCATGTCGGCGGCATGTACTGGCTGTTCGTCACCCTCAAGACCGACTGCGGCATCGAGGGCGTCGGCGAGATCTACGCCGCGACTTTCCACCCGCGCGCCATGGTGCCGGTCATCGAGGACGTGTTCGCGCGCTACCTGCTCGACCAGGACCCGCACCATATCGAGCGCTTCTTCCGCCGCGCCTACTCCAGCGGTTTCACCCAGCGCCCGGACCTGACCATGATGGGCGTGGTCAGCGGCCTGGAAATGGCCTGCTGGGACATCATCGGCAAGGCCGCGAACAAGCCGGTCTACGAGCTGCTCGGCGGCCAGGTGCACGAGCGCCTGCGCTCCTATACCTACCTCTACCCGGTCAACGCCCAGGGCGAGTACGACTACAGCGACCCGGACCTGGCCGCCGAGTGCGCCGTGCAGAATATGCAACTGGGCTTCACCGCGCTGAAGTTCGACCCGGCCGGCCCCTACACCGCGTTCTCCGGCCATCAGCTGTCGCTGGAGGTGCTGGAGCGCTGCGAAACCTTCTGCAAACGCATCCGCGAAGCGGTGGGTAACCGTTGCGACCTGCTGTTCGGCACCCACGGGCAAATGGTCCCGTCGTCGGCGATCCGCCTGGCCAAGCGCCTGGAAAAATACGATCCGCTGTGGTTCGAAGAGCCGATCCCACCGGGCCAGGAAGAGGCCATGGCCCAGGTCGCGGCCAAGACCAGCATTCCGATTGCCACCGGCGAGCGCCTGACCACCAAGTACGAGTTCTTCAAGCTGCTGCAGGCGGGCGGTGCGTCGATCCTGCAGATGAACGTCGGGCGCTGCGGCGGCCTGCTCGAGGGCAAGAAGATCGCCAGCATGGCCGAGGCCTACTACGCGCAGATCGCCCCGCACCTCTACAACGGCCCGATCGGCGCGGCGGCGAGTTTCCAGCTGGCGGCCTGCACGCCGAACTTCCTGATCCAGGAAAGCATCGGCACCTGGGATGGCTTCCACGCCGAAATCCTCAACAAGCCTCTGCAATGGGAGGACGGCTACATCATCCCGTCCCGCGAGCCGGGCCTCGGGGTCGAGCTGGACATGGACGTGGTACGCCGTCACTCAGGCTACGAAGGCGAGCGCCTGCACCTGCAGATGGCGCCGCATCCGGTCGACGTCAAGGACGCCTCGCCGGCCAAAGGTTGAGCGTCAAGCCGCCCCGGCCTCGGGGCGGCCCTCTATTCACAGGGTTAGCGATACATGAACGATTTTGACTACATCATCGCCGGCGCAGGCTCGGCCGGCTGCATCCTCGCCGCGCGCCTGAGCGAGTCGGGGCGCCACAGCGTGCTGCTGCTCGAAGCCGGCGGCAAGGACAGCTCGCCATGGTTCAAGCTGCCGGTGGGCTTCGCCAAGCTCTACTACAACCCCACCTTCAACTGGATGTACTACACCCAGCCCCAGGCCCATCTGGCCGGGCGCAACCTGTATGCACCGCGCGGCAAGGTGCAAGGCGGCTCGGGTTCGATCAACGCGATGATCTACGTGCGCGGCCAGGCCCATGATTTCGATGACTGGGCCGCCAATGGCGCCGAGGGCTGGTCGTTCAAGGACGTGCTGCCGTATTTTCGCAAGCTCGAATCGCACCCGGCCGGGGCCAGTGAATACCACGGCGCCAACGGGCCGATCGGCATCACCCCGATGAAAGGCCAGGCCCATCCGATCTGCGATGTGTTTCTCGAGGGTTGCAAGCAACTGGGCTATCCGCGCAGCGAAGACTTCAACGGCAAGCACTTCGAAGGGGCCGGCATCTATGACGTCAACGTGCGTGATGGACGACGCAGCTCCAGCAGCTTCGCCTACCTGCACCCGGCGCTGGGTCGTCCGAACCTGCACATCGAGCATCACGCCTTGGTCGAACAGGTGCTGCTCGAGGGCAAGCGCGCGGTCGGCGTACGCATTTCGCAGAACGGCATGGCGCGCGAGTTCCGTGCCCGGCGCGAGGTGATCCTGGCGGCCGGTGCGGTGGACACGCCAAAGATCCTGCAACTTTCCGGCATCGGCGACCGCGCCCTGCTCGACCGGCACGGCATCGACACCCGTCACCACTTACCGGCAGTGGGCAAGAACCTGCAAGACCACCTGTGCGTGAGCTACTACTACAAGGCCAATATCCCGACCTTGAACGATGTGTTCGGCTCGCTGCTGGGCAAGCTGCGGCTCGGCCTGCAATACCTGCTGACCCGCAAGGGGCCGCTGGCGCTGAGCGTCAACCAGTCCGGTGGGTTCTTCCGCAGCGATGCCCAACAGGCGCACCCGAACCTGCAGTTATACTTCAACCCGCTGTCGTACCAGATTCCCAAGAACAACAAGGCCAGTCTGCAGCCGGAGCCTTACTCGGGTTTCCTGCTGTGCTTCAATCCGTGCCGACCGACCAGCCGCGGCGAAGTCCGCATCGCCTCACGCGATCCGCGTGAGCCTGCGCTGATCGATCCGAACTACCTGAGCACGCAGAAAGACATCGACGAGGCCATCCAGGGCAGCCGTCTGATGCGCTCGATCATGCAGGCCCCGGCGTTGCGGGCGATCACGGTCGAGGAAGTGCTGCCGGGCCCGGCAGTGGACGATGACGCGAGCATGCTGCAGTACTTTCGCGAGAACTGCGGGTCGATCTATCACCTGTGCGGCAGTTGCGCGATGGGCAACGACCCGTCGACCAGCGTGGTGGACGCGCGGTTGGCGGTGCATGGGCTGGACGGGCTGCGCATCGTCGATGCCTCGGTATTCCCCAATGTGACCTCAGGCAATACCAACGCAGCAGTGATGATGGTGGCAGAAAAAGGGGCAGACCTGATTCTCGAATCGGTCGAGCAGAGTGCCCCGATCCTGGCAGAGACTCAACGACGCTCGGCCTGAGCGGCACAGGCGAATCGGGCGAGCTGCACGGCAGCTTGCCCGGTTTTAGTGAGTAAAAACGCGACTCCACGCCATAAAACAATCCATTTGCATACTAAATTCAGCGCCAATCATCCATTTGAGCGAAGAACGCCTGAGCATTCGCCTCCAGGCTCTGCAGGTGATAGCCGCCCTCCTGCACGATCAGGCATGGCAGCCCCAGCTCGCGAATCCGCTCGCCAAGCGTGGCGAAGCCCTGGGTCGTGACCGCCACCTTGCTCTGCGGATCGAGTTCGTAGATATCGAAACCGAGCGACAGCACCAGCACCTCGGCATCGAAATCCTTCAGCGCATCCAGGGCAATGTCCAGTTGCGCCAGGAAGTCCCCCTCGCTCGCGCCATGGGCCATCGGCAAGTTCAGGTTGTAACCCTCGCCCTCGCCTGCGCCACGCTCATCGGCAAAGCCGGCCACGCCCGGGTAGAAGTTGGTGGGATCACCGTGCACCGAGACATACAGCACATCGCTGCGCGTGTAGAAGATCTCCTGGATGCCCTGGCCGTGGTGCATGTCGGTGTCCAGCACGGCGACCTTGTGGTAGCGCTCGCGCAATACTTGAGCAGCGACGGCCGCATTGTTGAGGTAGCAGAAACCGCCTGCGGCATCGAAGCGCGCGTGGTGCCCCGGCGGACGGCACAGGGCGTAGGCCGCACGTTCGCCGTCAAGAATCGCCCGGGCCCCGGCGACCGCACTCTGCGCCGACCAGTAGGCCGAGCGCCAGGTCTGCTCGCCCACCGGGCAACTGCCATCGGCCAGGTAGCGCGCCGCCTGGGCCAGGATGCCGCGCAAGGCGTTGGGCTCGCGCACGAAGATGTTCGACATCACTTCGTCGCCCCAATCCTCGGGCACTTCTTTCCAGCGCGCGTGCGCCTCCTGGAGGAAGGCCAGGTAGGGCTCGCCGTGCACCGCGGCGAGCGGCGTCAGGCCGGCATCCTGCGGTTGGCGGATGTCCATGTCCAGGTCGCGGGCCGCTTGCAGTAGGCGCTGAGCGCGCTCAGGGACTTCCTGAGGGGTGCGCATGGCACCACGGGAGTAGTAGCTGCGCGGATGGTGCAGCAGTTGTTCGGGGTGAAAATAGCAGCGCATCAGGCCTCTCCTGGTTCGACACGGCCGGCACGGGCCAGCACGGCGTTGAGCAATACATCGGCGCCGTTACGGGCGTCGTCGGGCAGCACGTCTTCGGCTTCGTTGTGGCTCAGGCCGCCCACGCAAGGGATGAAGATCATGGCTGTCGGGCAGTAGCGCGCCAGCAGAATCGCATCGTGCCCGGCGCCACTGACGATCCGCTGCTGGGTATGGCCGAGGGCATCGACCGCGTGCTGCACCGCCGCCACGCACTCGGCATCGAACGGGGTGGCCGGGCTGACCCAATGCCGCGCGACGCTCACACGCAAGCCGCGCTGGGCGGCGACAACCTGCAGCAACTCACCCAGTTGACGTTCCATGGCCTCGATGGCTTCGTCGCGGTGATGGCGCAGGTCGACGGTAAAACGCACCACGCCCGGGATGGTATTGCGCGACGCTTTGCCGATGGACAGCTCGCCCACCGTGGTCAGGCCTTCGGGGGCGAAGTCGGCCGCCAGTTGCTCCACCGCCTGGATCATCCGCGCGGCGCCATACAACGCATCCTTGCGCAGCCCCATCGGCGTGGTGCCAGCGTGGGCGGCCATGCCCTGGACCGTGACGTCGAGCCAGCGAATCGCCTGACCGCCCGTCACCACGCCAATGCTCTTGGCGTTGTCTTCCAGGATCGGCCCCTGCTCGATATGCGCCTCGAAATAGGCGTCCACCGGCCCGCCCAATGGCCGCTCACCGGCATAGCCAGTGGAGGCCAGCGCCTCGGCGACGCTGATACCATCGGCATCCTGGATCGCCAGGGCCTGCTGCAGATCGAGCACGCCAGTGAACACCGCCGAGCCGAACATCGCTGGGGTGAAGCGTGCGCCCTCTTCATTGGTCCACACGGCGATTTCCAGCGGCTTGCGGGTGTGGATGCCGAGGTCGTTCAAGCAGCGCACCACTTCCAGGCCGGCCAGCACTCCATACACGCCGTCGAAGCGTCCACCTTCAGGCTGGGTGTCCAGGTGGCTGCCCATCATCACGGGCGCAGCCTGTGGCTCGAGGCCGGGGCGTCGGGCGAACAGGTTACCGATGGCATCCACCGACAGGCTCAGGCCAGCCTCGCGGCACCAACCGACGAACAGCTCGCGGCCGGCCTTGTCGTCCTCGCTCAAGGCCAGGCGGCAACTGCCGCCACGGGCGGTAGCGCCCACCTCGGCCATGGCCATCAGGCTCGCCCACAGGCGTTCGCCATTGCTTTTCAACATCATGGGTACTCCAGTCGAATCGGGATTTCAGGCCAGCTCGAGGCGCTGGCTGTGGGCATACTGGCGCGCCAGGGCCAGTACACAGACCAGCGAGATGCTGGCGATCAAGGTGTAGAACAGCGCCATCGGCCACCAGTGGCCGCTGAACTGATGGGCAAGCCAGGTGCCGATCAACGGCGTCAGGCCACCGGCGATGGCGCCGCACACCTGGTAGGCCAGGGAAATCGCGGTGTAGCGCACGCGCGTCTGGAACATGCCGCTGACGAAGCCAGCAATCACCGCGTAGAACGACGCCATGCACGCAGCCGCCAGGGCGATACCGAGCACGATCAGCGGCCCCTGCCCGGAGCTGACCAGCACGAACATCGGGTAAGGCGAGGCCATCGCCAACAGCGCCATCAGGGCAAGGAAGCGGGTGGCGCCGAGCTTCTCCGACAGCCAGGCCGCGATGGGCTGCACACAGAACTGGATGATCGCCACGAAGAACAGGCATTCGAGGATCAGCGAGCGCTCCAGGTGCAGCTGCTGGGTGGTGTAGCTGATCATGAAGGTGTTGGTGAAGTAGACGCCGGCGATGCCCAGCGTATTGGCACCGATGCACAGCAACAGCGGACGCCAGGCGGTACGCAGCACCTCCAGCACCGGCGCCTGCTCCTTGCGCTGGGCCTTGAGCGCCTGTTCGCGGCTGGCGATGAACTCCGGCGACTCGTTGACCCCCAGGCGAATCGCCAGGCCGACCAGCAGCAACAGCGCACTGGCCAGGAACGGCAGGCGCCAGCCCCAGCTCATCAGGTCTTCTTCCGGCAGGCGGGTGACGGCGCCAAAGGCCAGCAGCGAGAGGATCAGCCCCGCCGGGCTGCCCAGTTGGGCGAACGATGCGAAGAAGGTACGCCGGCCCTTGGGCGCATGCTCGCCCGCCATCAACACCGCCCCACCCCACTCGCCACCCACGGCGATGCCCTGGACGATACGCAGCAGGATCAACAGCACCGGTGCGGTGGCGCCGATCTGTGCGTAGGTCGGCAGCAGGCCGATCCCGATGGTGACCACCCCCATCATCAGCAGGGTGATGACCAGGGATTTCTTGCGCCCGATGCGGTCACCCACATGACCGAACACGATGCCGCCCAATGGCCGGGCGAAAAAGCCGACGGCGAAGGTGCCGAAGGCCGCCATGGTGCTGAACAGGCTGTTGTCGGAAGGAAAGAACAAGGCACCGAACACCAGGGCGGCGGCGGTGGCGTAGATGTAGAAGTCGTACCATTCGATCATGGTGCCGATGAACGCGGCGGCCGCGGCCCGGCGCGGCTGGGGCGAAGCGGAAGGCTGCATGGGGCTGGCTCCTTTGCTTGTTGTTCTGGCAGGAGTTGAGGGTCACGGTGGCGCTCTCTGGCGCTTGGTCTTGCTGCAGGGGTGGCCTTTTCGCGGGCAAGCCCGCTCCCACTGGCCCTCTGCATGCCCTTGATTTATCTACCCGGGGCTATGATTAGTCAATTTTCTATTTATTATTCGAACTATTAGCCATGCTTATCATTCGAGCCCATCATGTCCGACCGCCTGCTCAACGACCGCCTCGACTGGAACCTGCTGCGCACCTTTCGGGTGATCGGCCAGGAACTCTCCATCAGCCGCGCCGCCGCTCGCCTGCACCTTACGCAACCGGCCGTGAGCCAGGCGCTCAAACGCCTGGAAGAACAACTCGGCCGCCAGCTCATCGCCCGCCGCGGCCCACGCTTCGTGCTCACCGAAACGGGCGAGCAACTGTTCCAGCTCGCCGGCGAGGTGTATGGACAGATGTCGCAGATCGGTGGGCTGCTGGAGCAACCTGCTGACGAAGTGGTGGGCAAGGTGCGGTTGCTGATGATCAGCCGTATCGTCAGCGAGCGCTTCGACGACTTTCTCGCCGACTTTCATCGCCAGCACCCTCGGGTGGAGTTGGAAATCGACGTGATGCGCAGTTCCGACATCGTCGCGGCCCTGCAGGAAAAGACCGCCACCGCAGGCCTGAGCCTCAACCGCCGTGCGCAACCGCGCCTGGAGCAGCGCCTGTTCCTGCGCCAGCGCTATGCCTTCTTCTGCGGCAAGCACCACGCACTGTTCGGCGCCCAGGAAGGCGACCTGCAACGGGAGAATTTCGTCAGTTTCACCAGCGACCAGATTGGCGGCATGCTCTCGCCATTGACCATCTTCCGCGACCAGCAAGGATTCTCCGGGAGGATCGTCGCGTCCTCCCCGAGCCTTGAAGAGGTGCGTCGGCTGGTGATCGCAGGGTTCGGTATAGGCTGCCTGCCCGAGCATGTGGTGGCAGCGGATGTGCAGGCCGGGTTGCTCTGGAAGCTGGCGCCGCATGAAGGCATTGCCGATGTGGATATCCACCTGCTGTGGAACCGCGAGCAACGCTTGAGTCGGGCAGAGGGGGTGTTTATCGAGGCGTTGCAGCGGTGCCTGGAGGTGTGATTGTCGAGTGTTCTCAGGTGGCTGGACACCGTGATGGCAGGAGCAACGGCCTCATCCAACAATCTAAAAGCCAGCTCAATTCCTGTGGGAGCGGGCTTGTCCCGCGATGGGCAGCCCTGTTGACCCACAGGCAAAAGTGATTGTCCCGACCGCTACTTTTTCCCAAGCCACCTGCTGCCGAGAATCTCCCGGCTTCATTTCACACCTCGGAGATTCCATGAAAGCGTTCAAACCCCTGCTTCTGGCCACCGCACTGGCCGCAACCGCGCACAGTGCACTGGCCGCCGACTGGCAAGCCTCGCCCTATGGCGCACAGGATGAAATCGGCGCCGCCAACCTGCTCACCCCCGAGGTGGTCAAGCAGGCCGCCGAGTTGATCAAGACCGGCAAGACCTACCCCCTCGCCGTGCCGGTGAGCAAGGACCTGCCGGCCTTCCGCCACCGCAGCTTCCACCTCTACAACATCCAGCCCGGCGAACAGGCCGGCCAGACCCTCGGTCGCAACAAGTTCACCTTCAACGATGAACTGGTCAACGGCTGGACCGGCGTCGGTACCCAGCTCAACGGCATCGGCCATATCGGCATCGACAACGTCTACTACAACGGCAACAAGGCTGCCGATTTCGTCACGGTCGAAGGCGTGACCAGGCTGGGCATCGAAAAGGTGCCGCCGATGGTGACGCGCGGCGTGGTGCTGGACATGACCGCACACTACGGCAAGGCCATCGTTCCCGGCGGCACCGCGTTTACCGTCGCCGACATCCAGGCCGTGCTGAAAAAGCAGCACATCACCCTGCGCAAAGGCGATGTGGTGCTGTTCAACACCGGCTGGCTGGAGTTGATCGGCAAGGATAACGCGCAGTTCCTCGCCACCGAGCCCGGCATCGACCTGCCGGCTGCGCAATGGCTGGCCGACCAGGGCATCGTCGCCTTCGGCGGTGACACCTGGGCCTCGGAGGTGTATCCGAACCCCACGGGCGAAGAGTTCCCGGTCAACCAGTTCATGCTGGCCAAGCGCGGCATCTACAACCTCGAGCTGATCGATACCCGGGCGCTGGTCAAGGACAAGGCCTTCGAGTTCATGTTCGTGCTTGGCCAGCCGCTCTACAAAGGCTCGACCCAGGTGAACATCAACCCGGTGGCGATTCGCTGATCGAGGCGCTGCGGCCCGCCCTGTCTACAGGGTGGATCACACGTTCGGCCACTGTTCCAGCAGGATCGAGACGAACTTCTCCGCCGCTGGCGACAATGAGGCGCCGCGGCGATACACAAGGCCCAGCGTGCGAGTCACCTCAGGCTCGATCAGCGGCACGCTGACCAGGGTCGGGTGATCGGCCGCCGGCATCGCCAGGCTCGGCATCGCCGACACCCCCAGCCCAGCCTCGACCATACCTAGCGAGGTCGACAGGTGCTGCACCTCGTAGAACCATTTGGGCCGCAGCCCCAATCCCGACAGCGCGTGGTCGAGCAGCATGCGGTTGCCGCTCAGCCGCCCTACCCCGATCAGCCGGTGCTCTGCCAGCTCCGTCCAGCTCACAGACACGCGCCCGGCCAGCACATGGTCACGCCGACAGGCCAGCACGAACTGCTCCTGCACCAGTGGGACGAACTCGATGTCCGGATGCTGCCCGCTCATCATGTTGATCCCGAAATCGGCCTCGCCACGCAGCACCGCCTCAAGCCCATCGTTGGCACTGAGGTCGAGCAGGCGGATGCGAATCTTGGGGTACTGCTCGTTGTAGAGGCGAATCACCGAGGGCAGGAAATAAAACGCTGCCGTGGGGATGCAGGCCAGAGTCACCTGCCCGGTCTGGCGCTCGGCCAACTCGCGAATGCTCAGGATCGAATCCTCGAAATCGTCCAGCAGGCGCCGGGCCTTGGGTAGAAAGTCACGCCCGACACTGGTCAGCCCGACCCGCCGCGTGGTGCGTTCGAGCAAGGGTGTCCCAAGGCCATCCTCGAGCTTCTTGATGCGTCGGCTCAAGGCGGGCTGCGATAAATGCAAAAACTCCGCTGCCTCGTGAAAACTACCCAGTTCGGCGATTTTCACGAAAGATCGTATGTCCTGAAGTTCATATTCCATGCTGATTCTCTTTCAGACACTGGCCGTCAATTTATTTATAAAACGCAATAATAGCGACGATATTTGCATTGGATTGATTTATCCACCCCTGTCACTCTTGTCTCAGACACATCAATGATGCCCATTGATCAACAAGAGTTAGATTTCATGCAACGAATTCCTTGTGTGCTCATGCGCGGCGGGACCTCCAAAGGCCCCTTCTTCCATGCCTGGGACTTGCCGTCCAATATCGTCGAGCGCGACGAGATGCTGATATCCCTGATGGGCTCTGGCCATGAACTGGAAATCGACGGCATTGGCGGTGGCAGCCCACAGACGAGCAAAGTTGCGATCATCAGCCCTTCACTGCACCCCGATGCCGATGTCGATTATCTGTTCGTGCAGGTGATGGTCGCCGAGCGCCGTGTCGATACTGCGCCCAACTGCGGCAATATGCTGTGCGCGGTCGGGCCCTTCGCCATCGAACAAGGGCTGGTCAAAGGTGACGACGGCCAGACGCTGGTGCGCATCCGCAACCTCAATACCGGTACATTCGTCAACTCGCTGGTACAGACGCCTGGCGGCATCGTGCGCTACGAGGGTCGTACCGCCATCGACGGCGTTCCAGGTACAGCCGCCCCCGTGCACCTGACATTCCTCGATGCCGTCGGCAGCAAGACCGGCAGCCTGTTCCCCACTGGCCAGTCCCAGCAGGTGATCGATGGCGTACCAGTCACCTGCATCGACATGGCCATGCCGATGATGATCGTCGACGCTCGGCACCTGGGGCTTGAGGGCAGCGAGAGCCCGGCTCAACTGGACGCCGATGCAAAGCTGCTCAAACGCCTCGAAGCCCTGCGGCTGAAAGCCGGCCGGGCCATGGGCCTGGGAGATGTGAGCAACATGGTGATCCCAAAGCCGGTGGTCGTGTCTGCCCCACGCTTCGACGGCACGCTGCAGGTTCGTTACTTCATGCCGCACAACTGCCACCGGGCGCTGGCGATCACCGGCGCGATCGGCCTGGCCACTGCCTGTGTCAGCCCGGGCACAGTGATCGGCGACCTACTCGGCGAACAGGCCCAGGCCCTGCGTGAGGTACGTCTGGAGCATCCAAGCGGGGTCATCGACATCGCCCTGTCGCGCTCCGGTGCCGATGGCCAGACCTTGCAAGCCTCGGTGGTACGGACCGCACGCCGATTGTTCTCGGGGTTCGTCTACGCACCGTCCACGCGGCGACTCGCAGGCTAAGCCCGATTTAGCTCCATCCAGCGCATCCGCACAACTTCAATAATGGGTGATGCCTTATGAAAGTCATGAAATCGCTGTACTTCCAGATCCTCTGCGCCGTCCTGCTAGGCGTAGTGGTCGGACACTTCTGGGGGCAACAGGCCGTTGCGCTCAAGCCGCTGGGCGATGCCTTCATCAAGCTGATCAAGATGATGATCGCACCCGTGGTGTTCTGCACCATCGTCACCGGCATCGCCGGCATGACCGACCGCCGTTCGCTGGGTCGGCTGATGAGCAAGACCTTGTTGCTGTTCCTGGTGTTGACCGTGGTCAGCCTGATCATCGGCCTGGTCGCGGTGTACCTGTTCCGTCCAGGCGTGGGCATGAACATCGACCCAGCGACCCTCAGCACTGCGGGCCTGAGCCAATACACCACCTCCGCCGCCAAACTGGGCGTGGTGGACTTCTTCATGCATATCATCCCCGAGACCTTCATCGGTGCCTTCGACAAAGGCGAAGTGCTGCCGGTGCTGTTCATCGCCGTGCTCTGCGGTTTTGCCCTCTCAGCCATGGGCGAATCCGCAAGGCCGGTGCTGGAGGTGCTGGAGTCAGCCTCGCAGATGGTGTTCCGCATCTTCGGTTACCTGATGCGCTTCGCCCCGATCGGTGCCTTTGGCGCGCTGGCCTTCACCGTGGGCCAGTACGGGATCACCTCACTCGGCGCCTTGGCCAAGCTGATCGGCACCTTGTACATTGCCTGCGCCTTCTTCGTGATAGTGGTGCTGGGCGGCATCTGCCGGGCACATGGCTTCAGCCTGTGGAAGCTGCTGCGCTACCTGCGCGAAGAGTTCCTGGTGGTGTTGGGGACATCGTCCACAGAGCCGGTGCTGCCACGCATGCTGGAAAAGCTCCAGGCTCTTGGCTGCAAGAAAGGCGTGGTGGGCCTGGTGCTACCGACCGGCTACTCGTTCAACCTCGACGGCACCGCGATCTACCTGTCGCTGGCCGCGGTGTTCATCGCCCAGGCCTGCAACATCGACCTGAGCCTCGGCCAGATCCTGACCATGCTGGCGATCATGCTGCTGTCGTCCAAAGGGGCTGCAGGTGTGACCGGCAGCGGCTTCGTCGCCTTGGCTTCGACCCTTACGGTCATCCACGACATCCCGCTGGCCGGCCTTGCATTGCTGATCGGTATCGACCGCTTCATGTCCGAGGCGCGGGCCCTCACCAGTCTGGCGAGCAATGCGGTAGCCACCGTGGTCATTTCGTTGTCGGAGAACGCCTGCGACCGTGAAACGCTCATGCGCACCCTGGCCAACGGCAAAGCCGACACCCCGGCCGAGCAGGCCTGGCAGCCTACCCAGGCTGCAACCCCACCCCATCGTACTCACTGACATTCACCTCACTTGATCCCCCGCCTCGGGCGGGGGCTGGCGGACGCCTGCGCGCCAGGCGACCATGACGACAATAAAAACAAGAGAAACGACCCATGCTTGCACTCCTAGGCCTGGTCATGGTGGTGACCTTCACCTACCTGATCATGAGCAAACGCCTGTCCCCGATCGTCGCGCTCACTGTGGTGCCGATCGTCTTTGCCCTCATCGGCGGCTTCGCCCCGGACCTGGGCAAAATGATGCTCGACGGCCTGAAGATGGTTGCGCCTTCAGCCGCCCTGCTGCTGTTCGCCATCCTGTTCTTCGGCCTGATGATCGATGCCGGCCTGTTCGACCCGCTGATTCGCAAGATCCTCAAGCGGGTCAATGGCGACCCGATCAAGATCGCCATCGGCACCGCGCTGCTGTCACTGCTGGTGGCCCTCGACGGCGACGGTACCACCACCTACATGATCACCTGTGCGGCGATGCTGCCGCTGTACAAGCGCATCGGCATGAACCCGATGATTCTGGCCACGATTTCCATGCTGTCGCTGAGCATCATGAGCGGCATGAGCCCTTGGGGTGGCCCGGCGACCCGCGCTATCGCCGCGCTAGGCCTGGATGCGACCGAGTACTTCATCCCGATGCTGCCGACGGTGATCGGAGGTGCCGCATGGGTGGTGTTCACCGCGTTCCTGCTCGGTCGTGCCGAACGCCGACGCATCGGCAACGTGGCGCTGGAGTCCGGGGGCGGCAACTGCTACATCAAGGAGATCCTCGGCGATAACCCGCACAAACGCCCACGCCTGGCCTACGTCAACCTGGTGCTGGTGATCATCGTGATGAGTGCCCTGGTCATGGGCCTGATGCACGCTGCGATCCTGTTCATGATCGGCTTCGTCGCGGCACTGATGATCAACTACCCGCAGCTCGAGGTGCAGAAAGAACGCATCCTCGCCCATTCCGGCAACGCCATGACCGTGGTGCTGCTGGTGTTCGCAGCGGGCATCTTCGCCGGCATCTTCTCCGGCACCAAGATGGTCGATGCGCTGGCCCAGACGCTGGTGGACTGGATCCCAGAGGCCTGGAGCCACTGGTTCCCGCTGGTGGTGGCGCTGACCAGCATGCCGCTGACCTTCGTGCTCTCCAACGATGCCTACTACTTCGGCGTGGTGCCGATCCTGGCCAACGCTGCGGCAGCCTACGGCATCGATCCTGTGGAGATTGCCCGGGCTTCGGTGCTCGGCCAACCGGTGCACCTGATGAGCCCGCTGGTGGCCTCGACCCTGCTGCTTGTGGGCATGGTCGACCGCGACATCGGTGACTTCCAGAAGGCCACGGTGAAATGGGCGGTGCTGACCTCGCTGGTGATCACCGCGTTGGCGCTGCTCACCGGCGCCCTGTCCTTCTTCGTCTGAACCACTGCGCGGCGCCAACTGGCGCCCGCCCTCTGTGCGACCCACATTAGAGTACCGATCATGTCTCGAATCGTTCTGCGAGGGGCCGGCTGTGCCCTGCTCTGCGGCTGCATGCCAGTTGCTGGCGCTGCCGGTTTCATCGATGACAGCACACTGAAGCTGCAACTGCGCAACGTCTATTTCAACGAGAATTTCCGTGACGAACACGGCATGAGCAGCCGTGCTGCCGCCAACGCCAAGAGCGAACGAGTGGAATGGGCCCAAGGCTTTCTGCTCGATTATCAATCCGGCTATACCCCGGGTGTCCTGGGGCTTGGCATCGATGCGTCGGGCCTGCTTGGCGTACGCCTGGACTCTGGTCGTGGACGCAGTGGCACAGGCCTGCTGCCGGTGCACGACGACGGCCACGCCGCCGAAGAATTCGCCAGCGCCGGCGTCACTGCCAAGGCACGCCTGGGCAAGACAGTCGTCAAGCACGGAACACTGCTGCCCAAGACCCCCGTGCTGGTCTACAACGACGCCCGCCTGCTGCCGCAGACCTACCAGGGCAGCCAACTGGTCAGCAACGACCTCGACAACCTCACCCTCACATTCGGACATCTGGATCGCTTCAAGCTACGCGACTCATCGAACAGCACCGGGCTGTTTCTGGACGGCTACAGCGGTCGCGAATCTGGCGATTTCAGCTACGGCGGCGCCGACTACGCCGTCAGCAAGCAATTGCGCCTGAGTTACTTCCACGGCGAGTTGAGCGACTTCTACCGCCAGGACTTCGCCGGCATTCAACATGACCTGCCGCTGGGCGGGGGCACGCTTGCCAGCGACCTGCGCTATTTCAGGAGCCGCGACGACGGCGCGGCCCAGGCCGGACGCATCGACAACCACATGCTCAGCGGGCAACTGACCTACAGCCACAGCGGCCATGCCTTCGGCACCGGCTACCAGGTGCTGCGCGGCGACGCCGGCCTGCCCTACATCAGCGGCGCGACCGTGTATTCGTTCAGCAACGTCGGTATCGGAAAATTCATCGAGGAAGACGAAAAGACCTGGATGGCCAGCTATGCCTACAACTTCGCTGCCGCAGGGGTTCCCGGACTGACCTTCATGACCCGCTACCTCAGTGGCGACAACCACCGCTCAGGCGAAGACGGGTTGCGCGAATGGGAACGCGACGCGGAACTGGCCTACGTTGTGCAATCCGGACCGCTCAAGGGCTTGGGCGCCAAGCTGCGCAACTACGTGTACCGCTCGGATTTCGCCCGTGGCCGCGATAGCAATCGGCTCTACCTGACCTACGATATCGTGCTTTGGTGACCGATGCCGGTATCGATCGATACCGGCAAATCACGCCTCGGCCGAGGGCACACAGCCCTGGTAACGTCGTTCGAAATCTTCTGCCAACTGCGCCAGGGTCACGCTCCCCAGGCGCTCGAGCAGCAGCGCCTGGGCTGCATTGAAGGCGTCGGTCAGCGCGGCGTTCACTGCCTGCTCGACCAGGCATTGCGGGTGATCGGTCGCAAGGCCAATGGCGAACAACGTCGAAGCCCCCAGTGCTTGATGGATGTCCAGCAGGGTGATCTGTTCCAGCGGGCGGGCCAATGTCCAACCGCCGCGGTGGCCCTTTTCGGACTGCACATAGCCCTGCTTTTTCAAAAGCCCCATGGTGCGCCGCACCACCACCGGGTTGGTGCCAAGCATCTGCGCAAGGGTTTCGGACGTTGCAGGCTGTTCGTGCCGCGCCATGTGAATCAGCACGTGGAGCATGCGGGACAGGCGGGTGTCGTTTCTCATGGGAGGGCAATCGTCGAGGAAGGTGCGCGCAGTATCGCCCGACACAACAAAGGTTACGAGACACTTGACGCGCCCATTTACGTAACTTACGTTGTGTCGAGACTTTCCCGGAGAACCTCCCATGCAATTCGATGTGATCATCGTTGGCGGCAGCTACGCCGGTATCTCGGCCGGCCTGCAACTGGCGCGGGCACGGCGCAAGGTGCTGGTGATCGATGCCGGGCAGCGGCGCAACCGCTTCGCCCGCAACGCCCACGGCTTCCTCGCTCAAGATGGCACCGACCCCGCCCTTATCGCTCGTCAGGCACGCGAGCAGTTGCTTGCCTACCCGAGTGTCGAGTGGCTTGCACAGGCAGCCGTCGAGGCCAGCAAGGCTGACCAAGGCTTCGCGGTCACCTGCGCCGATGGCCAGACCTTCACCGGCGCACGGTTGATACTGGCCACCGGTGTGGTCGATGAACTGCCGGATGTCCCCGGTCTGCAGGAGCGCTGGGGCCGCAGCGTGGTGCATTGCCCGTACTGTCATGGGTATGAAATGGGAGGTGCGGCGATCGGCGTTCTGGCCGCCTCACCCTTGGCCATGCACCACGCATTGCTGGTCCCCGACTGGGGGCCGACCACCTTGTTCCTCAATCAGATCTTCGAGCCCGATGCCGAGCAGCAGGCGATGCTCGACAAGCGCGGTGTGGTGGTCGAGCGCGAAGCGGTGATATCGGTGGGCGGCGAGCACGCCGAGGTGACCTTGGCCAGCGGCCGGGTGATAGCCCTGGCGGGCCTGTTCACCCAGCCACGCACGCGTATCGCCAGCCCGCTGGCGCAGCAGTTGGGTTGTGCCCTGGAGGCTGGGCCGACCGGCGACTTCATCAAGGTCGATGCCTTGCGCGAAACCAACGTGTCAGGTGTGTTCGCCTGCGGCGATGCGGCAGTGGCCGCAGGGAACGTGGCAATTGCGGTGGGTGATGGTGCCCGCACTGGCGGTGCAGCGCATCAGTCGCTGATCTTCCGTTGACCGATCGAGGTCGATGCCGGGTCAGGCAAACACCTCTTCGATAAAGCGCTCCAGCCCCTCGGCCTCGAGGATCTCGATCGAAAAGTGCCCGAACTGCTTGGGCAACCAGATGATCCGCCCGCCTCCCGGCGCTTGCAGGTCATTCCGGGCCAGCGGGTTGCCATTTTCGTCCTCGGGCTGAACACCTTGCGCCATCAGCTGGTCGTACACCACCTCGATGTCCGGGGTCGAGTAGCAATGGCGGTAGATGGTGCCCTCCCCCTGGGTCTCGAGCAGCGTCTTGAGATTGCCTGCCAGCGGCTGGACAAGCATGAAACGCTCCGCCCCCATCAGCACCACGGCGTAGCGCACATGCAGACCGCCGCGCTCCCAGACCTGGGTTTTCGAGATCCGCGCACCGAGTACCCGTGCGTAATACGCACACGCGCCCTCGAGGTCGCTGACCAGTACATCGACATGACTGAATTTCAGATCCATTGCTTCACTCGCTTTGCGGGGGAACAGTCTGGCGGGAAAGGGGAATCAATCTTCCATGGGCCTCAACCCCGCGTCCATCGTTGTTTACATAAGCCAGGCTAATCGGCCATCAGCAACATTCGCTCTACTGATCGGTACCGGCAAGGCACACTGGCGAACTTTTCAGACGCAGAGCTCCCCCATGTCAGGCGAAAAATCCCTCACCGCGCTGCTGCGCGGCATGAGCCCCAAACTCAACCCCGGCGAATACGTGTTCTGCACCGTGGCCGACAGCGCAGCTTTGCAGGGCAGCGAAGTGCTAGGCAGCTTCCGCGAGCAGGAAGGCTTGACCGCGATCCTCGACCGTTCACGCGCCGATGCGCTGGGCCTGGAGTACAGCTTCGTCGCGGCCTGGATCACCCTGACCATCCACTCCGCGCTCGATGCCGTAGGCCTCACTGCGGCCTTCGCCAGCGCACTTGGAGAAGCGGGCATCAGTTGCAACGTGATCGCCGCCTATTATCACGACCATATCTTTGTCGCCAGCAGCGACGCCGCCCAGGCGATGGCAGTTCTCCAGGCGCTGTCGCGCGGTGGCGATACACACTGAAGAGGGCTCGTGCAGCGTTGGCGAATTCGGCTATCGTCTGACCTCCCCCAGACCCGCTCGGACCGCCGCACATGCACATTGTCATCCCCGACGACTACCAGAATGTGATCCGCACGCTCGACTGCTTCGCCCGCCTGGGCAACCACCAGGTCACTGTCCTCCATCAACTGCAACCGGCCACCGAGGACCAGCTCGTCGAGCGCTTTGCCGATGCCGACGCGCTGGTGCTCACCCGCGAGCGCACGCGCATCGACGCCGCGCTGCTCGATCGGTTGCCCAAGCTCAAGCTGATCAGCCAGACCGGCAAGGTATCCAGCCATCTGGACCTGGCAGCCTGCACCGCACGTGGCGTTGTCGTGACCGAAGGCCGCGGCTCGCCGGTGGCGCCGGCGGAGCTGGCATGGACGCTGATCCTCAACGCTCGCCGTCAATTGGTGCCGGCGATCGATGCCTTCAGGCAAGGGCGCTGGCAGGTCAACCTGGGCCAGGCCCTGGCGGGGCAGACCTTGGGGATCTGGGGATACGGCAAGATCGGCCAACGCCTGGCGCGCTACGCCCAGGCCTTCGACATGCCGGTGCTGGTTTGGGGCAGCGAGGGCAGCCGCGCGGCTGCCCAGGCCGATGGCCACCGGGCTGCAGCCTCGCGCGAGGCGTTCTTTGCCGACGCCGACATTGTCAGCCTCAACCTGCGCCTGTCCGACAGCACTCGCCACCTCGTGACCGGCGATGACCTGACACGCATGAAGCCCGACGCCTTGCTGGTGAACGTCAGCCGCGCCGAGCTGATCGCCCCGGGTGCCCTGCTCGCGGCGCTGGACAATGGACGCCCGGGCTTCGCTGCACTGGATGTGTACGAGAGCGAACCGCTGCTCGACCCTGCCCACCCCTTGCTCCAGCACCCGCGCGTGCTGTGCACGCCGCACCTGGGGTATGTGGAGAAGGCGGGCTACGAGCTGTACTTCGGTGATGCTTTCGACAATGTGCGGGCGTTTTTCGAGGGTGCGCCGATGAATGTGGCCAATCCGGATGCGCTGGGGCGTGGTCGCTGAGCACAGCCTGGACTTGCCGCAAGCGCCGCGATAAAGAGCTAATTCCTACAGCGGACTACTCCACGTCCGACAGAGAGCCATGACCACAGAGAAATACCCTACGCAACCTGTCGACTCCCGTCTGATTGTCCTGGGGAAGCCTGGCCAATAGGCTTCCCCGGTCGCTGGTGTTCAGCGACCGGGTGTGGAAACCCGGATACATGGAAAGCGGCAGCCCTTTATGGCAGCTGTGCGCGGGAGGTCTTCGGACCTACCGGGGTTTTCCGTGTACCCGGCTTTCCACCCCGTGAACAGCTGCCACCTTGTGGGAGCGGGCTCGCCCGCGAAAAGTACACCGCGGTGTCTGCTTCGCGGACAAGTCGCAGCCGCAAACCAGCGCTCCCACGACCAGATAACGTACCGCGATACGTATCACGCAATCATCGATGCAGCCGCAGGTCCTGGCAGCGCAACCGCCCAAATGGCACGCCACACAGAATTAGCGGCACAATGCCTCTATCGCCTGATTCAGCTCTCCACAATCGGATACAGGACCCGCCGATGCAACAACCGGTCAGAACACTCAACGCCGCCAACATCCAAGCGATCAAGCAGGAGTTCGAAAACAGCCTCGCTTGCATCGGCGCCTCGATACAGGGCCAAAGCGGCGTGCAGTTGCTGACTTCGATAAAGCGGGTAAAGGTCGGTACAGGCCCCTACCCCGACGTCACGCTGTTCGAAGCGGCCAACAGGATCATGTCCGATCTGGTCATTCTCAATGGCGTCGCCGGCCTTCTGCGCGAAGCCACTTTCCCGTTCACCGAATACACCGTTGAATTTGGCAATGAGGACAAGAACGGCTATGACATTCGTGCCAGTTCTCCGACCGAGACGTTGATCGGTGAGGCCTTCAATGTGGCGCCATCCTTCTTCCAGGGCAAGAAAGCCACTGCGCTGCAGAAACTGCGCAAGGCGTCGACACCCGCACGCTATCGCATCCTGATGTTCAATGCCGACGCCCGCCCTGCCCGCTATGCCGCCAAACATGAGCCGTTCGTCTACCACGTGTGCGTTGATATCGAACGCGGTGACATCGACGTGCAGGCAGGCAAGAACTGCCTGGACTTCCTCAAGCAACAGCGCAGCCCGATCGAGGCCTGCTGATCGTAAACCCTCCCAACCTCCCACCTTCATTGCAGGACTCGTATGACTTTGGAATCTCTGGTGGACGCCCTGTACGGCGACCCGGATGTGCAACGGATGCTCGCGCTGTCGACCCACAGCGACGCTCTTCAGATCTGCTTCCCCAAGGAAGTGAACGTATCCCGCTTCCTCGCCTGGCTGATCGATCCGACCCAGGGGCACGGGCTGGGTGACCAGGCGATCAAGTCGCTGCTGACCCGGGCAGGACAATCCGGCCATATCGAAAACCTGAGCCTCAATGACCGCCGCTTCCTGGCCGCCTCGAACGTACAGACCCTGGCCTTCTCCTCGCTCATGGTGATGACCGAGGCCGAACTGGGCCTGCGTAACCAGAAGCGCTATATCGACGTACTCGCGCTGGACCCCGCGGCCAAGATTTACATCGCCATCGAAAACAAGTTTGGTCATCACGAGGGGGAAGACCAGACCAAGACCTACTACGAAGCCCTGACCAGTCTCTACCCGAACTATCGCGGCATCCATATCTTCCTCGACGGCCACGAGAACGACCCGGAGCACGACCAGTGGATTCCGGTTGGGTACACCTGGCTGACCGAGTTCCTCACCCAGATCGAACAACTGCAGTGGACCGCGCCTCACGTGAAATCCACCCTGGCGCAGTTTCGCAAGGCCATCCAGGAAGAAGAGGAGATCGCCGAAGGCGACGGCCTGGGCAAGCTGGTCACCACGGTGGCAAGCAAGCATCAGGAGGCACTCGACGCCCTGCACAAGATCCTCACCCCCAATGCGCCGAGTTCGCGCGCCAAGGATCTGGCAGCACTGGTCAACGGGCCGACGGGCAATGATGCAAAGGCCAATGTGCGCTTGTTCCAGCTCTATGCGCGTAGACCGCAGGTGTGGGACAGGTGCCTGAAAGAACGCAAGTTCGCTCGGTTCCACAGAGCGCTGAACGAAGCTTTCGACGGCCTCACCACCGATCCTCGTCGGGTCATCACCTACTTCAGCCTGGAAGAGTTCGAACGCTTCCTTGACCCGGATCTGGGCACACTGTTTGCGGCGGCGCTCCTGATCCGCCAGGAAGGCGACCACTTCCGTATCAACTCCTACATCTACCTCAACTCCGTGCACGCGCAGTACCGTGAGCCACTGATCGAAATCGCCAACGCCGAACGGGCACGGCGCGGCATTCGCAAAACGTCACAGGACGACGGCTATTTCACTATCCGTCGCAGCGAAAGCCTGCCGCCGGCCAAGGCAGCAACCGAAGCTGTCGAGCACATGCGCAGCCTGGTTGCCTTGCTCAAGGATCTTCACTAGGTTGCAAGCCTGCGGGCGTCTGATCACGCCCGCGGGTTCAGCCCGCATCCGCCCCCAGGAGAGCGCACGATGATTCGGCCCGCCACCCCCGCCGACCAACCCGCCATCCAGGCCTGCGCCGAACAGGCTTATGCCCGCTACGTCTCTTTGATGGGCCGCAAGCCCGCCCCCATGCAGGCCGACTACGCCAGCCAGATCGCGGCGGGCTGGGTCCACGTGGCCCTGGACGAGCAGGCCAGCCTGCAGGGTTTCATCGTTTTCTACCCCCACGACAACCACATGCTGCTGGAAAACGTGGCCGTGCTGCCCAGTGCCAGCGGACGGGGTGTCGGCAAGGCGCTGATCACCCTGTGCGAAAGCCACGCACGCCAGCTCGGGCTGAATGCAGTGCAGCTCTATACCAACCAGCGAATGACCGAGAACCTCGGCCTCTACCCCAGGCTCGGCTATGTCGAGATCGCACGGCGTAGCGAGGACGGCTTCAACCGGGTGTACTTCGAAAAGCTGCTGATGCACAACGCCTGAACTCAGGCCACGCCTCTGTTCGCTGCCACGCCGCGCAGTAGATCGATGAAGTCCTTCTCCAGTTTCGACAACGCAGCAGCCTCATGCACTACAGCCGTCAACATCACCGGCAACCGAGGCCGAATCCTGCGCACGCTCTGACCTGGCCTGAGCAAGGCGTCGGCAGTGAATTCATCGATCAAGGCAACCCCCGCTCCGGCTTGCGCCAGGGCGCAGGCCACATAATACGTCTGCACCTGAATACGGCCTTCGCTTCCTGTAAACCACGGCCGGATCAATTCGCCCAGCGGGTCGGAGGCTGGCAAGCCGACAATCCGCTCGGGATCGATGGATTCGAGGGCAACAGGGTTCTCGTCATGGCTGCCATCGTGGCATACCAACTCGACTTCATGCAGTGCAAGGGTCTTCAGGCCGGGGCGCGCCTGAGCATTGAACATGAAGGCGATTGAAATCTCCCGCGCCAACAGCGCCTGGGCCAGTTGCTCGCTGTGGGCGGTGATCAGATCCAGTGAAAGTCCGGGGTTGTCTCGCTGACTCAAGGCCAGGGTTCGGGGCAGCACTTTCAGGCCAAGCGACGGGATGCAGCCAATACGTAGCACCCCTCTGGATTGGTGCCTGAGGCTACGTGACAGTCGGCGCACGTCATCAAGGTCACGAAATACCTTGTCGATCGCCGGTATCAGGATCTCGGCCTCACGGGTGAGCTGCAAGCGCCCCTTGACCCGTTCGAACAGGATGAAACCCAGGCCCGCCTCCGCGTGCGCCAGCAGTTTGCTCGCCGCCGGCTGAGTGATGTTCAGTGCTTGCGCCGCACGTGTCAGAGAGCCAGTGCGCAGGATGGCCTGGAACAACTCGATGTGTCGGATGCGCATGGTCATAGCCCAAGGTTATGGAAGCTGCAGTTATAGGCCTTGGCGGCGACAACAGGCAAATCCCGATACTGCATGCCAACAGCGTCGCAACGGGAGAAGACACATGCATGTGGTTGTCGTGGGAGCCGGGGTCATTGGCCTGTCAAGTGCGTGGTACCTGGCACGTGAAGGCCTTCAAGTCACAGTGGTCGAACGCAATCAGGACGTTGCCCTGGAAACCAGCTTCGCCAACGGCGGGCAGTTGAGCTACGACTATGTGGCGCCGCTGGCGGACCCGTCGGTGCTGGCGAACCTGCCCAGGTGGCTGCTCGCCCGCAACGCGCCCCTTTCCCTGCAGCCACGTCTGGACCTGCGGCAATGGCGTTGGTGCCTGGCATTCTTGCGAGCCTGCCGGGCAAGCCGGGTCGAACGCACCGTGGTCGAGATGCTCAGGTTGTCCCATCGCAGCCAGGCATTGATGAAGCAATTGCTGCAAGAGGCGCCAATCGATTTCAATCTGCGCCAGACCGGCAAACTGGTCATCCACCGCAGTCCTGAGTCCCTGAAGGCCGCGACCAGGCTTGTGGAGCTTCAGCAACGGGCCGGTTCACAGCAGCACATCCTGAGCTCAATGGAATGCAGCGATCTGGAGCCCACGCTGGCAGGCGTGACCGGGCGACTTGCCGGTGGCGTCTACACCCCCGGTGAGGCCACTGGGGACTGCAGGCTGTTCTGCGAGGGCCTGAAACGGCATCTGGACGGTATGACGAACGTGCGCTTCGAGCTGGGTCAGGTGGTAAGCGGCTTCGACAAAGTCGGCAAACGGCTTGTGGCGGTAAGGCTCGGTCACGAGAGGCTCGAGGCTGATGCCTTCGTCATTGCCTCGGGCATCGCCAGCGTTGGCCTGGTCAAACCGCTGGGGATCGACCTGCCACTCTATCCGTTGCGCGGTTACAGCCTGAGCGTGCAACCGAGCAGCGACACCCTGGTGCCTCGCCTCAGCATCACCGACGCCAGCCGCAAGATATTGTACGCGCCGCTGGGCAACACACTGCGCATCGCCGCCATGGTGGACATGGGTGTCTGTTCGCCAGAAGCACCAAAGCGTCGTATCGACCTGTTGAAAGCACAGGCAGCAGAAGTCTTTCCCATGCTGAGCCTGCACCAGGCACAACCCTGGGCCGGTCTGCGCCCGGCCACTGCACTGGGCAAACCGATCATTGACAAGGCCCCGGGGCAGGAGAACCTGTGGCTGAATGTTGGCCACGGTGCACTGGGTTTCACCCTGGCCTGCGCCAGCGGTGAGATGATCGCCCAGCGGATCACCCGGCCAACCGCCGACGACAGCACCACGGCGTTCACACTGGCAGCGCACCGGTAGGCATCGATGGCCAGCCTTGTCCATCGATGCCCACAAGGCTAAGCTCGCGGCGTTTCGCTAGCGGATGCGCTCAAGGGGCGTGGAGAACATGAATCGTCAGAAAAAGATCAAGCAGCTGTTGAAGGCCCACGCCAAGAAAGCCAACGCCAAGCTGGCGCCCAGGAGCAACAAGCCCAAGTACATCAGCAAGGCCGACCGGTTGAAGTTGGAGGTCGAGGCGGTGCTGGATGCCCCAACCCAGGCTCAGCCTGCGCAGGGCTGAGCCGTCAAACCTTGCCCACCGCGATCGGCAAGGCTTGTATTTTCAGGCCGCCCAGGTCGACAGCGCCGGAATCTGGCAGGCCAGCAACGCCTCGGCCGCGGGGGTCAGCGGCGCACGCCCCAGCCCACGGCGCTCTATCCATGTGCATGCCGCAATTTCTCTGCGCGCACACGGCCGATCGCCGGGGTGCAGGTGGGTGGTGAAGATGTGATGGAGAATCCCTGCCACTTCCAGGGTGCACAAGTGCAGCAGGCCATGGCCGCTCAGGCCGGTTTCCTCATGCAACTCGCGCGCGGCCGCTTCATGCGGCTGCTCGCCCTGCTCTATCAGGCCACCCGGGAAATTCCATTTACCGCCTTTCTTGCGCACGAGCAAAACCCGCCGCTCATGGAAGCAGATGATCGTCGCTCTGTGCTTGGCGGGTAGGTTTGCGTGAGGCATCGGATCGGGTGGGAACCTGTGTCAGCCATATATGACAGTTTTGTTACA
The DNA here is from genome assembly GCF_014268985.1 of Pseudomonas sp. RW10S2. NCBI lineage: Bacteria > Pseudomonadati > Pseudomonadota > Gammaproteobacteria > Pseudomonadales > Pseudomonadaceae > Pseudomonas > Pseudomonas sp. RW10S2. Next base: position 53,405 of record NZ_JABWRO010000001.1, read on the forward strand.
TCATTGACAGGCAAGTATGACGCCAAGTTCAGCCCAGGAGACACATGGCTGCGGTGAGGGATGTCAGGAAGGGTGGGAGGCCCGCTGAACAGACCTCCCGGGGCAGAGCTAACGCGTCAGCCGGCTGCCCGGGCACGCGCCGCATGCAGTTTCTTGTAGCTCTCGATTAGACGCAGGTGGCGGTCCAGGCCTTCGAGCTTCAGGCTGGTTGGGGTCAGCCCGTAGAAGCGCACGCTACCGTCCACCGAGCCGAGTGCCGCATCCATGCGCTCATTGCCGAACATGCGCCGGAAGTTGGAAACGTAGTCGTCCATCTCCAGCTCGTCGTCCAGCACCACTTCCAGCACCACGTTCAGCGCCTGGTAGAACAGCCCGCGCTCGACGGTGTTGTCGTTGAACTGCAGGAACATCTCCACTAGTTCCTTGGCCTCCTCGAAACGCTGCAGCGCCAGTTGGATCAGCAGCTTGAGCTCGAGGATGGTCAACTGGCCCCACACCGTGTTGTCGTCGAACTCGACGCCGATCAGCGTGGTGATGGTGGTGTATTCGTCCACCTCGACCTGCTCCAGGCGCTTGTACAGCAACTTCAGCGAGCGGCTGTCGAGGCTGTGCAGGTTGAGGATGTCGGCACGGAAACCCAGCGCACGGTTGGTGTTGTCCCAGATCAGGTCCTCGACCGGGTAGATTTCCGAGTAACCCGGCACCAGGATGCGGCAGGCGGTGGCACCGAGGTCGTCGTACACAGCCATGTACGCTTCCTTGCCCAGCCCTTCCAGGATGCCGAACAGCGTCTGCGCCTCCTGCTCGTTGGAGTCCTCACCCTGGCCCGAGAAGTCCCACTCGACGAACTCGAAGTCGGCCTTGGCACTGAAGAAGCGCCACGACACTACGCCGCTGGAGTCGATGAAATGCTCGACGAAGTTGTTCGGCTCGGTCAACGCGTGGCTTTCGAAAGTCGGTTGAGGCAGATCGTTCAAACCCTCGAAGCTGCGCCCCTGGAGCAATTCGGTGAGGCTGCGCTCCAGCGCCACTTCAAAGCTTGGATGCGCGCCGAACGAGGCGAACACCCCGCCGGTGCGCGGGTTCATGAGGGTCACGCACATCACCGGGAATTCACCGCCCAGCGAGGCATCCTTGACCAGCACCGGGAAGCCCTGCTGCTCCAGCCCCTGGATACCGGCGACGATGCCCGGGTACTTGGCCAGCACCTCTTGCGGCACGTCCGGCAGGCACAGTTCGCCTTCGAGGATTTCGCGCTTGACCGCCCGCTCGAAGATTTCCGACAGGCACTGCACCTGGGCTTCGGCCAGGGTGTTGCCGGCGCTCATGCCGTTGCTCAGGTAGAGGTTTTCGATCAGGTTGGACGGGAAATACACCGTCTGCCCGTCGGACTGGCGCACGAACGGCAGCGAGCAGATGCCCCGGGCCTTGTTGCCCGAGTTGGTGTCGTACAGGTGCGAGCCGCGCAGTTCGCCATCGGGGTTGAAGATCTCCAGGCAGTACTCGTCGAGGATCTCCTGCGGCAGCGCGTCCTTCGGGCCAGGCATGAACCACTGCTCGTTCGGGTAGTGCACGAACGGTGCGTTGGCGATGTCCTCGCCCCAGTACTGATCGTTATAGAAGAAGTTGCAGTTCAGGCGCTCGATGAACTCGCCCAGTGCCGAGGCCAGCGCAGCTTCCTTGGTTGCGCCCTTGCCGTTGGTGAAGCACATCGGCGACTGCGCGTCGCGCACGTGCAGCGACCAGACGTTGGGCACGATGTTGCGCCAGGAGGCGATCTCGATCTTCATCCCCAGATCGGCCAGGATCGCCGACATGTTGGCGATGGTCTGCTCCAGCGGCAGGTCCTTGCCAGGAATGTAGGTGGTGGTGTCGGACACCGGCATCAGCAGCGCCTGGGCGTCGGCGTCGAGGTTGTCGACCTCTTCGATGATGAACTCGGGGCCGGTCTGCACCACTTTCTTCACGGTGCAGCGGTCGATGGAGCGCAGGATGCCCTGGCGGTCCTTCTCGCTGATATCTTCAGGCAGCTCGACCTGGATCTTGAAGATCTGGTTGTAGCGGTTTTCCGGGTCGACGATGTTGTTCTGCGACAGGCGGATGTTTTCGGTGGGAATGTCGCGAGTCTGGCAGTAGAGCTTGACGAAATACGCCGCGCACAGGGCCGAAGAGGCCAGGAAATAGTCGAAAGGACCTGGCGCCGAGCCATCACCCTTGTAGCGAATGGGCTGATCGGCGATCACCGTGAAGTCGTCGAACTTGGCTTCAAGTCGGAGATTGTCGAGAAAATTGACCTTGATTTCCATGCGGGCACACCAGCGCGTAAAACGAAATGGGCGCCATTATCCGGGTTTTTCACCGGGAAGTCTTGCCGCGCCAGCAAGGCCCGGATCAAGGCGCCGCCGCGCCCTCCTGCTGCTGACGCCAAAGCTCAAGGTTTCGTGCCACCAGGCGTTCCGGTAGATCGCTGGACACGATCTGCTTCATCTTCGCGGCCAGTCGCTCACGCAACTGCGGCCGGTTGCACGGCGAGTCATGGGACATTGCCAGGTACAGCCCCTCGCTGGACACTGGCGGTTCGAGCACCTGCACCTGCTGGTCCACGTTCAGCACACGCGCCAGGGCCATGCCTGGAAACTGCTCGAAGATCACGTAGTCACTGCGTTTGTGCAGCAGCTTCTCGAAGGCTTGCTTGGCGCCTGGCACTGCCTCCAGGTTGAGATTGGTGCGGGCGAACTCGTCGAACTGCTCGCCATGGCTGTTGTTGACCAGCACCCCACCCTTGAGCCCGCGCAGATCGTCCCAGCCCTTATAGGGGAAGGCGCTGTCGCTGCGCACCCAGACGACACTGGGGGTGTACAGGAACGGCGGTTCGATGAAGTCCACCTCGTTCTGCCGCGCCCGGGTCAGGAAGTAGCCGGCCAGCAGGTCGACGCGCCCGGTGCGCACCTCTTCCTGGGCCCGCCCCCAGGGCCCGACATACTTCAACTCCACGTCCAGTCCAAGCTCGCCTGCCACGTGCTTGAGCAGGTCGGCGTTGGCGCCGATCAGCCGCTGGGGGTCTTGCGGGTCGCGCCAGAGGTAAGGCGGATACTCGGGGTTGCCCGTGGCGGTCAGGCCCGCGCACGTCTCCACCGCCAGCGCGCCCTGGGACAGCAAGCACCAGGTGAGCGACAGCAGCAGGGTCCGGCAGAAGTGGGGCTCGATCATGGGTGACCCTCGTCTCGGTAGGCGGCAAGAAGGGCGACAGGGTTCAGACAGTCTGGACCAGAAACCGACAGGTGCCAGCAATGATCGCTGCACGATGCCATTCGTCGGCGCATGATGCCATCACTGCCCACGTTCGGCTGCGCCTGCCACTATTTTTCACCCCCCTGCTGGCCATAACGGCCAGACCCTGTAGGCTGTGCAGTGGCCGCGAACGATCGGCCGGTACCGCCTGGGTGCCGGGCGCGCGCAGGATGACTCGTCGGCCCTTCTGCGATCTGGCCCTGATCGAGTCTCACGACCCGGACACCTGCCCCATGCCCGTCGACCTGCAAGCGCTCTACCCCAAGTTGATCCACCTGATGCTCGACACCGTCTTCGTGGTCGACCAGGACGACCAGATCGTATTCGTCAGCGATGCCTGCGAAGCGCTGCTGGGCTACCGCGCCGAGGAACTCATCGGCACGCCGATCACGCATTACATGCACCCCGACGACCTGCCCGCCACCCGCGCCTCGATCGTCCGGGTCATGTCCGGCCAAGCGCATTTGGACTTTCGCAACCGCTACATCCGCAAGGACGGCGGCATCGTCCATATCCTCTGGGCGGCCTTCTGGTCCGAAGAAGTGGGCGCACGCATCGGCGTGGCGCGCAACGTCACCGCCCTCACCCAGGCCGAAGAAGAGCTGCGCTTTCTCGCCCACCACGACCCGCTGACCCGGCTGGCCAATCGCGCCCTGTTCAACAGCCGCCTGGATGCCGCCCTGCAGGCAGCCCAGCAGCACGGCGGCAGCCTGGCCCTGCTGTTCGTCGATATCGACGACTTCAAGGAGATCAACGACACCCACGGCCACAGCGCTGGCGACCGCGTCCTGCGCCTGGTGGCCCAGCGCCTGGAACGCTGCGCCGGCGCGCATGCCACCGTGGCGCGAATCGGCGGCGACGAGTTCACCCTGTTGCTCACCGACCTGCCGTCGCACAGCGCCGTGTTCGAGAAGGTCGCGCAGATCGTCGCTGTGATGGCCGAGCCGCTGGATGCCGACTTCGGCGGCCTCGCCATGCCGACCTGCAGCATTGGCGTCGCCTGCTACCCAGCAGACGGGCGCGACGCCGATGCCCTCTTGAGCCATGCCGATGGCGAGATGTACCGGATCAAGCGGCGGCGCTCGCAAGCGAGCTGAGACACCGATTCAAGCGCAAGAATCTGCAAGTGCCCGCCCTCGACGCCCAGGCCAGGCTCGACGTCCCTGCCGTGCTATCGAGCAGGCCGCTGCTGGCGAACGGGCGCCTGGTCAACGAAGCCTTCGTGCTGGATGCTACAGGCTACCGCTTCGTCCACCAGAAACACTTCTTCCCCGAAGAGCCAGGCTTTCATGAACAGACCTGGTTCACCACCGCCAAGCCGGGATTCGACGTGATCGAGGTGGGCACGCTCAAGCTCGGTGTGCTGCTGTGTACCGAGTTGATGTTCAACGAGCGCGCCCGCCACTACGGACGTGACGGCGCCGACCTGATCGCCGTCCCCCGCGCCTCCGGCACCGACTGTCGCTACTGGGACTGCGCCGCCGCGATGGCTGCCATCGTTTCCGGCGCCTACGTGATCAGCGCCAACCGCAGCGGGCAGACTGCGCAGGGTCAGCGCTTTGGCGGCCACAGCATGGCGTACTCCACCTCTGGCCAGCCACTGGCCGTCGCCGCCACGGCTGGGCGAGAAATGACACAATGGCCTGATAACGGCCACATGCCGTCAAGCAAAGGACTTTTCAAGGATGGTGGATGCGCGTATGGCCGATGTGTACAAGGGAAGCTGCCTGTGTTCAGCGATCACCTATGAACTGCTGGTACGTCCCAAGGCCGTGAGCCACTGCCATTGCGGTCAATGCCGCAAGGCGCACGGGGCAATGTTCGCCTCCTACGGCAGTGTCCCGCGGGAGGCCTTGCGGATATCGAGCGGGGTCACGGACATCAGCGCCTATGCCTCATCGGCCTCGGTGCTGCGCGAGTTCTGTGGCCGATGCGGATCGACACTGTTCTGGTCGCGCTCACAAGGTGCGTTCAGTGATTGGGTTTCGGTGGCACTGGCAACACTGGACACACCGTTCGAGGCCAGCAAGCACAAGCATGTGCATGTTGGCGACGACCCGCTGTGGTATTGGTGCGCCCCCGACATCACCAGTGATACCCCAACCCCAGATTGACCGCGTAGTCCCCGCGGGCCGTGCTTCCCGGCACTTGGACCTCGGCAGACGTGGCGCAGGCAAAGGCCATGGGCTCAACATGGCCGATCAGCGCCTTCGCTGTCTCCGTGGCCATGTGGCCCGCCTGCGCGGCCAGGCGCTGGAAGCCTTGCACAGTGCCCGGGTGATCTGAGCCGGGCGCGCTCATCGATAGTGACTATCGAGCACGACGATTTCTGCCCGGCGGCCGTGCTCGATAACCTGTGTTCAACGACTCGCCAGACGAATCTTCGAAACAGGAAACCCGCCGATGAACACCACCGCCCGCCTGCTGCTCGCTGCCCTGGCCGCCCTTGGTATCGCCGCACTTGCCGGCTGTGCCAGCCATCCCGAACAACGCCCCTACACAGCCGAGGAAACGCGCCAGTTGCAGCTCGAGGCTCTGCAACGCCGAGGCCTGTCGCAACAGGAATACGAACACCAGCGCGCTGCGATCCTGCGTGCCGACCAGGTGGAAGTGGCCGGCGACGGCCTGCGCCAGGCCCCTGCCCTGCGCGGCTGATCAGCCCTCGCGACTGCGCTGCAGCCGCGCCCGCATCCCCTCGCTGGCGCCAGGCCCCTGCACCAGCTCGCACGCTGACCAGGGCACCACAGGCCCGGACTCGACCTCGACCATCATCGGCCAAGGCCTTGCCCGTCCCCTTCTCCACCACCTGCACACTGACGGCCTCAGGCGCGAAATGCCGATTGCCCCAGGCGATCAGCGCATAGAGCACAGCCTGCAGGTCGCGCCCCCGCGCACTGGGCAGGTATTCGTGGCGCAGGGGACGGGTGCTGTAGGCATGGCGCTCGAGCAGGCCGGCCTCCACCAGCGCGTTGAGCCTGCGGGTCAACATGCTCGGCGCGATCTCCAGGCTTTTGGCGAAATCGCTGATCGGCGACCTGGCGGTGCGCATCGGCGGCCAGGTGCCGGACCTGCAACAGGACAGCGAGGCCGGCTTCGATCCGGACCGCGTACTGCCGGCCAAGGAGCAGCGCAGGAGGCCCTGGCACAGGCCGGCTGGCAACCGCAAACCGTCGAACAGCAGGAACGCACGGCAACCATCATCGGTACTGGCGTGGGCGGCTTCCCGGCCATTGCCGAGGCCGTGCGCACCACCGACAGCAAGGGCCCGCGCAAGCTGTCGCCCTTCACCATTCTCTCCTTCCTCGGCAACCTGGCCGGCTTTGCGGCAGCGAGAGCCTTGTCGAGTGATTTCAACGAGCACCCGGAACAGGCCTCGCGCCCGTTCGACACAGCCCGCGACGGCTTCGTCATGGGCGAAGGCGCCGGCCTGCTGGTGATCGAAGAACTGCAGCACGCACTGGCACGCGGCGCCACGCCGCTGGCCGAACTGGTGGGCTACGGCACCAGCGCCGACGCCTATCACATCACCTCGGGGCCGGAAGACGGCGACGGCGCGCGACGCGCCATGACCCTGGCCCTGCGCCAGGCCGGTATCCAGGGCGCACAGGTGGGCCATCTCAATGCCCACGCCACCTCGACACCAGTGGGCGACAAGGGCGAACTGGCAGCGATCAAGGCGGTGTTCGCCGACGTACCTTCGCCGGTGATCAGTGCCACCAAGTCTGCTACCGGCCACTTGCTGGGCGCCGCCGGCGGTATCGAGGCGATCTTCACCGTGCTTGCCCTACGCGACCAACGGGCACCGGCCACGCTCAACCTGGTCGACCCTGACCCGGCAGCTGCCGGGCTGGACATTGCCGCAGGCCAACCACGTCCGCTGGATACCGAATACGCGCTGTCCAAAGGCTTCGGTTTCGGTGGCGTCAATGCCAGCGTGATTTTCAAGCGCTGGGAGGGTTGAGCCACTGGTCGGCACGCAGGCGTTTGATTAGTCTTGGCCATCGCATCGAGCACACCAGGGAGCACTACCGATGTCCAGACACGACCGCTATGAAGCCGCTCTGCAGGCGCTGGGTTATTCGTTCGATGGCCCGCTGAAGATCGGCGGCGACTATGTGCCAGTGCTGCACCTGGGCGACCAGGTGTACATCAGCGGGCAGATCCCGCGGGTCAACGACACGGTGGTGCACCCGGGGCGGGTGGGCGAGGACGTCAGCCTCGCCGACGCGCAGATCGCCGCCAAGGTCAGCGCCCTGCGCTGCCTGAAGCTGCTGAGCGAAAGCCTGGGCTCGCTGGACAAGGTCAAGGGAATCGCGCGGATCAGCGTGTTCGTGCAGTCGGCGGCGGATTTCACCCAGCAGAGCGAAGTGGCCAACGGCGCTTCGGCGATCCTGCATGAGGTGCTGGGCGAGGCCGGCAGGCATACCCGCACCTCGGTGGGGGTGTACCAGTTGCCGAAGAATGCCGCGGTGGAGATTGACCTGATCGCGGTGGTGTAGGTGCAAGGGGCTCGCGTGCAGCCCCTTCAGCCTTGAAGCCCTTCGACCACCTGCGCCACCGTGGTCACCTGGCGAAAATGGTGGGTCCACAGCTCGATACCCAGCTTGCCCGAGCGGTCCAGTGAAGAGCCCACTGTCAGGTCAGTGACCAGGGTCGGGTTCAGCCCGGCATCGAACAGCGCGAAGCCGGCGGCCAGTACGCAGGTTTCGGTCTGCAGGCCGCAGACCAGCACGCGCTCCACGCCCAGTTTCTTGAGGTAGTCGATGGCCTCGGGGGTCTGCCCGTAGCCATGCTTGACGAACACTTCGTCCGCCTCGATCAGGCTCTCGTCCTCGCGCGCCGGGTGCCAGCCGAGTTGCTGCTGGAAAGGCGTGACCTGCTCGTCGTGCAACTCGACCGACGCGATGGCGGGGAGTTTCGCGGCCAACGCGCGGATTCCGTCGATCAGCCACTCAGGAGGGCTGAAGGTGGACTGGACATCGACGATAAGCAAAGCCTGCCGCATGGGGTTCTCCGGGGGACGACATGAGGCGGCGGAGTATATCGTCCGTGGGCGATCGTTGCAGGCCTTGGAGCTTGGGTAAGCCACGAGCAGGTGGACCAGCGGCACGCAGGGGGAGACCGTGACCAAGACCCTGCGCTTGCGCTGATGCGCTAGACTGCGCGTTCCATTACGCAAGGAGGCAACATGGGTATTCGCGGGCAGGATCGACAGATCGACAACATCGAGTTCAACGTCACCGACATCAGCCGCAGCAAGGCGTTCTACGGCAACGTGTTCGGTTGGACCTTCACCGACTTCGGCCCTACCTATACCGAGTTTTCCGACGGCCGCCTGAGCGGCGGTTTCACCACCGGCGAAGCGGTACGGCCCGGAGGGCCGCTGGTCATCCTCTACGCCGCCGACCTCGACGCCACCCAACAGCGTGTAGAAGCCGCCGGCGCTCGCATCAGCCGCGCCACCTTCGCCTTCCCTGGCGGTCGGCGCTTCCACTTCATCGACCCGGACGGCTACGAACTGGCGGTGTGGACCGCCTCGTAACGCGGCTCAGGCAGTCGGAATGGTCCCCCCATCCACCACGAATTCGGTGCCGGTCACCGCTGCTGCGACAGGCGAGGCCACGAAGCCGATGACGTTGGCCACCTCCTTAGGGCTGGCGGGCCGACCCAGGGGGATGCCGCCCAAGGCCTGCATGATGATGCGCTTGCCACCCTCGTAATCGGTGCCCGCCTCGCTGGCCAGGCGCTCGGCCAGGGCTACCGAGGCCTCGGTCTCGATCCAGCCGGGCGCGACCCGCACCACGCGCACGCCCTTGGGCGCGACTTCCTTGGACAGGCTCTTGCTGTAGGTCGACAGCGCCGCCTTGGCCGCCGCGTAGGCGGTGGTGGCCTCCGGCAGCGGCAGATGGTGCTGGATCGAGGTGACGTGAACGATCACCCCGCCGCCCTGCGCCAGCATGCCGGGCAACAGGGCGCGATCCAGGCGCACGGCAGGCAGCAGGTTGAGGTCCAGTTCCTGTTGCCAATGCGCCTCGCCCAGTGCGGCAAAGCCCCCGGCCGGTGCGCTGGACCCGCCCAGCACATGAACGATGACATCGACCCCGCCCAGTTGCCGCTCGACCTCGCCCGCCAACTGCTCGCACCCCGCGAGGGTGGTGAGGTCGGCGCTGACGAACGACGCCTGAGGGGCATCGGCGGGCGCGCTGCGCGCGCAGGTCAGCACCCGGGCGCCCAGTTCGACGAACAGCTCGACCGTGGCCTTGCCCAGGCCCTTGGTGCCGGCGGTGACCAGTACGCGCTTGCCGCGCAGGGTTTCTGATGGATCACTCATGGATATTCTCCGGTGGTAGCAACCTGGGTTGCGGATAGAATCGTGTTTTTGTCCGAACGAGCCGAACCATGGAGCGCGTCAGCCTCAATGACCTCGATGCCGTCCTCGCCATCGCCCGACGCGCCAGTTTTCGCGCGGCGGCCATCGACCTGGGGATGTCCACCACTGCCTTGAGCAACGCCATCGGCAAGCTCGAGGCGAACCTTGGCGTGCGCCTGTTCAACCGCACCACGCGCAGCGTGTCGCTGACCGATGCAGGACGCCTGTTCGTCGAGCACGTCGCCCCGGCGCTGGGCGAGGTACAAGGCGCCCTGGAGGTGGTACGCGCCCAGCGCGAACAGCCCAGCGGCATGCTGCGCATCAACGCTGCGGCCTTCGCCGCACGCGAGATCATCGGGCCGCTGGTACTGGAGTTCCTGCGGCGCTATCCGCAGATGCAGGTGGACCTGGTCACCGAGGGGCGGCTGGTGGATATCGTCGCCGACGGTTTCGACCTGGGCGTGCGGGTCGCCGACCTGGTGCCCAGTGACATGATCAGCCTGTCCCTCGGCCGGCCGCAGCGCTATGCCGTGGTCGCCTCCGCTGCCTACCTGGCCGCGCGGGGCACGCCAAGGCTGCCAGCCGACCTGCAGCGCCACAGTTGCATCCGCGTGCGCCTGCCCGATGGCGCACTGTTCCGCTGGCGCTTCGCCAACGGCAACAGCGCACAGCAGATCGAGGTGCAAGGGCCAATCACCCTGGATGAGGCCAGCCTGGCACGTACTGCCGTCATGGCTGGCGTGGGCCTTGGCTACTTCATGGAACAGGATGTGCGCGAGGACATCGCGGCCGGTCGCCTGGTGCGCGTGCTGGACGACTGGACGCCACCACTGCCGGGGCTGTGCCTGTACTACGCGGGGCGGCGCAATCCCTCGGCAGGCATGACCGCGTTTCTCGCACTGGCTCGGGAAGTGGCAGAGCAGGCGTGCCGCGAGGGCACGTGAGACAGGGACTTGCTGCATGGGCTGACGGCCTCGCCGGATGTCGGTGAGGCACAGGTTATGCGTTCAGGATCGTCTCGATAAGAAGGATAAATCAGGACGCTTAATTGCGATTTTCAGGATAGTCAACCCAGCACTCAGCGCTGTTCGAGAATCCACTGGGTAATGGCCTGCAAATCTTCCTCGCGGGCTTGCGCCTGTGGCGGCATCGGCACCACGCCCCATTGCCCCCGGCTGCCCTGCCGAATGCTTTGCACCAGCTGCCCGGTGCCCTTGCTGCCATCGCGATAACGCGCGGCAATCTCTCGCCAGGACGGGCCCACGGCCCGCACATCCAACTGGTGGCAAGCGCTGCAGGCGTAGCGCTGCATCACGGCAGGGGGCTCGGCGAGCACCTGTGCACTGGCGAACAGCAGCAGCCCGGCTGCGATCACGGCACCTCGAGGCATAGGCATAGGCATGGGCATGCTCCTGAAAACGGTGGGCCGTCGAGGGTACCGGTTACACCGTTCCTGCAACAGGGCTGGCGGCGCAAACTGTTATCCTCCCTCGATCCCCACCAGCAGACACGACCATGACCGAAGGCCCGACCGCCCTCCCCCCACTCAATGCCCTGCGTGTGTTCGAAGTTGTCTCGCGCCACCTGAATTTCCGCCTGGCGGCCGAGGAGCTGGGTGTCACCCAGGCTGCCGTGGCCCAGCAGGTACGGGGGCTGGAGGCGAGCCTGGGCATCAGGCTGTTCGAACGTCTGCCACGTGGTTTGCGCCTGACCGACGCGGGCTTGGGCTACAGCCACAGTATTCGCAACGCCTTGGCCCTGATCGGCGAAGCCACTGCGGCACTGCGCCCGGACAACCTTCACCTCACCGTCAGCGTCACCCCGACCTTCGCCTCGAAATGGCTGATCCCACGGCTGAGTTCGTTCACCGAGGCCCATGGCGAGATCGACCTGCGGGTGCTGGCCACCGATCGCCTGTCGCACTTCCAGGCCGACGGCGTGGACCTTGCCGTGCGCTACGGCCATCCGCCTTTCGGCGCCGGGCTCAACACTGAACTGCTGCTCAGGCAGCGGGTGGTCGCGGTGGCCAGCCCTGCACTGCTGGCGCAATGGGGTGCACCGCACAGCCTCGAGCAGTTGCAGCATTTCCTGCTGCTGCACGATGCGCATAATTTCTGGCCTGAATTCATCACCCAGCTGTTCGGCCAGCCGACACAGCCGATGCCGAAGAACGTGCGTTTCAACCAGACCTCGCTGGCCATCGAAGCCGCCGTGGCCGGGCAAGGGCTGGCGCTGTCCAGCGAACTGTTCGTGCAGGAAGACCTGCAGACCGGGCGGCTGGTGCAGGTGTTCGAGCAGGCGCTGGAGATGGACAAGCACTTCTATCTGGTCTGGCCCCGCAGGGGCGGCACGCCTACCGCTCTGGACGTGGTTCGCGGCTGGCTGCTGGAGCAGGTGGAAAGGCCCTGAGGCAATAGATTTTCTACTGAATCGACAAACCCCTGCTGCCTCCCTGCCAGCGGCATACGGGTGCTAGGCTGATCCCATCACATCAGCCAAGCATTCCATTGGAGGTCACATGTCAGTAGAAAAAGTAGCGATCATCACCGCCGGCGGTAGCGGCATGGGTGCAGCCGCGGCGCGGCGCCTGGCCGCAGACGGATTCAAGGTGGCAATCCTGTCTTCATCGGGCAAGGGCGAGGCCCTGGCCAGCGAACTGGGTGGCATCGGCGTGACCGGCAGCAACCAGTCCAACGACGACCTGCAACGCTTGGTCGGCACCGTGCTGGAGAAATGGGGGCGCATCGACGTGCTGGTCAACAGCGCAGGCCATGGCCCGCGCGCGCCGATCCTGGAAATCAGCGACGACGACTGGCACAAGGGCATGGACACCTATCTGCTCAATGTCATTCGCCCGACCCGCCTGGTCACCCCGACCATGCAGAAACAGCAAAGCGGCGTGATCATCAACATCTCCACCGCCTGGGCCTTCGAACCCAGCGACCTGTTCCCGACCTCGGCCGTGTTCCGTGCCGGCCTTGCAGCCTTCAGCAAGATCTTCGCCGACACCTATGCCAAGGATAACGTGCGGATCAACAACGTCCTACCCGGCTGGATCGACAGCCTGCCGGCCACCGAGCAGCGCCGCGACAGTGTGCCGCTCAAGCGCTACGGCAAGAGCGAGGAAATCGCCGCGACCATTGCCTTCCTGGCCAGCGAAGGCGCGGCCTACATCACCGGGCAGAACATCAAGGTCGATGGCGGACTGACCCGAGGGGTATGAACCTCGCCGCGTGCCTCAGTCGGCAGGTACGCTGAAACCCTTGGCGAAGGTTGGGGTAACGTCCAGCCGTTGCGTCATCAGGCCATGGGCGTGGTGGAAGTCGGCGGTCTCCTGCTGCTGGGCCACGGTGTGCTCATCGCTCCCCTGCCAGTGCGGCGGCCGGAAACTCGGCCCAGTGGATGTCGTAGGGCAGGTCGCACAGTGCATCGGCAGCTTCGAGCTGGGCGCGCATGTTGCCCTTCTGGTCACCGATGCGCAGGGTCAGGCGCTCGGCGGCAAAGACCTGGGTTGCCAGCAGCAGGCTGGCGGCAATCAGCAGAAGGCGGGAACGGATCGGCATGGCGCTCCTCGGGGGGTGGACGTGCGCTGGAGCACTGACTGTACCGAGTCGCAATAAATAAATTAAATTTATTTAAGTAATAAACTAATATGCAAATTAGTTTATAAGTCGTAACCCTGTAGAGACAGGCCGCCATGATGGAGGCCCACCTCTACAGGCTTCGGCTCAGTCCTTGGTCCGTTGCAGCAGGCTGTCGAAACGCTTGCCGTCGATCAGGTAGGTCATGCGCACCTGGCCGTTATCCAGCGGCTCCAGGGTCATGGGCGTATTGGTCTTGTGGTAGGGATGGCGGAACAGCGCCGGCTTCTCGGTGTAGGCGTAGCTGTTGAAGGCCAGGGTATCGCCGGTCCAGCGCACGTTGTTGTACAGGTAATGCCAGTTCTCGTCCGGGCGGTGATAGAGGTAGACGCCGCTGGCGTCACGCACGACCTCGATCTGCACCGCCCCGGCCTTGCTCGCCCACTTGCCGATATAGCGCTCCAGCCCCGCATGGGCTGGCACCGCCGGCGCCGGGGTGAAGTCACTTGCCTGAAACGGCGTGCGCCGCGCAGTCTCGCCCTTGGTATCGACGTACAGGTCACACAGCGGCGCCACCTGCTCGACCTTGCGGTAGAGGAAGGTGAGCTGGGCATCGGCGACCGGCATGCTCAACATCATGACCTTCGGGGCAAAACCCAAGACCTTCAGGTCGAACGCACGCGCCTCGGACTGAACGTGGATCGAACTGCCGTCCTCCGCGACCTTGTAGTCGGAGACTTCTACGGCCTGGGTCTTGGGCTCGGCGCAGTTGAACGGGTGCAGCAGCACCTTGCCGTCAGCCTTGTATTCGGCGACGTTGGCGATGCCGTTCTTCAGCGGCATCATCGCCCAGATACCGACGATCGCACCCTTGTCGGTGCGCAGGGAAACCTGGTCTTTGCTCGGCGAGTGGCCGGCACAGCCGCCCAGGAACAGGGCGCTCAGGGCGAGAGGGAGTAGCGGTTTGAACACGATGATCATCCATGGTTGGTCGAAGGCAGCCGCCCTGTGCTTGGGGTGTCCCGGCTAAAAGCGGCTGGCCATCATCGCATGAAACGCTCTCGGATCACCCTACTCGGCCCACTCGCGCAAGCGCTGAATGAACTCGGCCAGTGGAACCCGCACTACCGGCCAGTCAGCCACGTGGTGATGGCGCAGCACAGCGGTGTCCGCCTCGAAAGTCACCAGGAAGGCGTTGCCACTGTAGGTGACATCGGCCGATCCGTAGCGCACGGCCTCTGCCTTTTCCAGCAGGGTATCGATGCTTTCGCGAGTCAACTCTTCGGCGATGAATGCCTGCAAGCCATCGGAAACGGTCATGGGCGTACTCCTGTCGCACGGTAAAAAAACGGTCGCCACGGGTACCTGCCCCGTGGCGACGAGTGGATGCAATCAGGGTTTAGGATAGGCGGTATTGATCAGATCGCCGTTCAAATAGAACACGATATCGAACGCAGCGGCCGGTGTGCCCTTCTGGCACTCGGTCCCCGACGAGCCCACATACTTGCTCTTGTTCGAGGCATCCTGGACCTTGGTGGCGTAGGCATTGCGCACCGCCGCGATCACCTGGGTCTCGGTGCAGCGATCGGGGAACATCGTGGAAATGCTCTTCGTCCCGCTTCTGGCACCCTCGGCGATGGTGAAGTTCTTCAAGGTGTAGATATCACCCGCGCCGTGCGTTCCGGCCGGTGCATTGCTGACGCTGTCGGGGTTGATCCCGCCCGGACGGCTGTGGAAGCCCTTGGCAACGTCAGGTGCGCTGACCTCACCGCAGAAGATGTGCTGGGCATTGATCCGCGGGGTGCCGGCCAGGATTCCCTTGCTGCAGGTCGGGTCGGCCTGGGCGGCACCGATGCCGGCCAGGCTCACCAGGCTGACCAGGGCCAGGCGTGTGCAGTTTCTGACAATACGCTTGTTCATCGTGAAGCTCCTTTTCGTTGGGTTGAATCATTGATGCGTTGCTCGGGCGAGTGCCCGGCAAAGCGGTCACAGCCCCAGCAGCCACTTGGCGCGGGTCAGGTAGGCGATGCGGTCGTCGAGGCCGTTGAAGCCGCCGTTGATGCGGCGGGTGACTTCCTTCACGTCGTCTTTGTCGGCGTAGGTGTTGAGCTTGCGGCTGTCCCAGAACCAGCCCGCGACATCCACCGCCAGGAACGGGTCGGTACTGACCAGGGTGGGCGCATCCTTGAGTTCGAAGTCGCGCCCGCAGGCCTGGCCGTACTGGCGGTAGTTGGCCCGCCCGGTCAGCTGGATCAGGCCTCGTCCCTTGAAACGCTTGCCGTCGCCCGACTGGGTGTTGCCCAGGTCCTTGCGCCCTTCATAGGCGCTGCCGCTGGCGATTTCCTCGGTGTAGAGCAGGCACCCGCTTTCATGAGCGATCTGCGCCAGGAAGTGCGCCTGGCGCAGTGGCGTGTCGATCTTGTAGCGAGCGAACACATCGAGGATGGGCTGTCGAAACGCCTCGACCTTGGCGCCGGTCGCATGGATCAGCACCGCCCACAAGGTCGCCGTGCCGATCGTCGACGGCAGGCCTGCGCGCAGGGCGTTCAAGGTGTTGTCGTTGGCGCTGACCGTCTTGCTCTGGGCAATGCCCTGGAGTTCCTGGTAGCGCTTCAGGGCCGTGCGCGAGCCCGGCCCCCAGAGCCCGTCGGTAACCAGGGCACAGACGAATTCGCCGCGCCCGCTGTTCATGTTGAGCAACAACTGCAGGGTGCGGACATCGCCCTTGTCGTTGTTGCCACCTTCACCAACCGATTGCTTGATGCACATGCTTGCCTCCTTGCAGCGGGCACGACTTTCCCGTCGGCGACGGCGATTGCCTGCCTTGCGCTGGTTTCGATAGGGATTGCGGTGGGTCGAGCGGGTCTGGCCGCTACTTGCGAACGAGGGTCAGGCGAGCGCCGAACCTGTCCTTCTTGTTGCGGCTGAACACCTGGACCTGAAGATCGTTGCCGACCGGCCAACCGAGCACGTAGCCCTTGTCCAGCGCGGCGCAGTAGCCAGCATCGGCCTTGGTGATGGGGTAGCGAATGGCATCGGCGATCCGGGATGGCGAGCCCAACTCCAGATTGCACGACCAGGTATCGATGCGCAGTCGGCCTTTCCCTTCACGTCCCTCGTCGGGAATGACCAGGATCAGGTCGAGCAACTCGTCGTCGGTCTCGAACTGCCCGACGAATTTCTGCTCGGCAAACGCCGGCAGCAGTGTCGCCAGTGCCAGTGCACCAGCCAGTGTTGCAAGGGTGGATTTCATCTCGACTCTCCTTGTTGAATGAATGCACATGTTCAGAACGCCAACAGCAAGCCCGCCCATTCGGCGATGGCGATCGCCAACTCCGGACGCACCAGGCCCAGTACCATCAGCGCTACCAGCAGGCCGGCACCGATGCCGATCACCAGTCGCCTGGGGCCGGACATCCTGCGGCTGCCAACCGACTTCAGATCGATGATCGATTTCAAGGCACTGCCCTCCTCCGGGGATAGAACCAACAGCATCGAACGGTCATTGCGCCTGCTCATCGCCTGGCCTCCTGTAGATCCCCAGCAGCTCGCCATCCACGCGCACGACGATGGCCTCGTTGCCATAGCCCGGCACCTCGATGCTCAACGCATGACTGCCCCGTCCGCGTGCAGGCGTACCGCCGACACGCAACGCCAGACCGTCCCCGACCTGCTCCACCGTGGCGTCCAGCACCAGGCTCAACGAAGCCACCTGGGTGCCCGGCCATAGTCGATTGCAGGCCTGCTGCGCACGCTGCATCTCGGCGCCCAGCGCCATCACGAACTGTTCCAGGCTGCCCATCACGATTGCTCCGCCTCGTCCGTCAGCCAGTAGGGCCTGCGGGCGAAACCGACGTGGTAGGTCAATGCCTGCAGCACGACCTGGTGCTCGCCGATGTTGAGCAGCTTGAAGCTCTTCTCGATGCCCAGCACCCGCCCGCGCGGCGTGCCGCTCAGGCAGCGGTTGAGCAATGCGGCCTGTGCCTCGACCGCCTCCTCCGGGGTCAGCTTTTCCGGATCGAGGCTGCCGACCACGATGCGCTTCACATATCCAACATCCGTCAAATCAAACATCACGGCATTCCCTCTCCGGAAAAACTGGTTGCCAGCGTCGGCCTGCGGATCAGGCCCATCCCTCGCCAGCGTGTCGCTCAGGACATCCGCGCATCACGCGGCGATCTTGGGCGTGACCGACTGGGCGATGATGTCCATCACCCGCGCCAGGCCTTCAGGCATGCCATCGTCCACGGCATGGACCTCGACGTGGTACTTCGCCGACTGGTCGGTGGAACGGGTGTTCTCCTTGTGCGAGGCCACCGAACCGGACACGTTGACCTTGGCGCTGAACGGCCCCCAGCCCAACTTGGCCTCGGCGGAGAAGCTGCCGGAGCGGTCTTCGGTGTCGCGTGACTGCTCGGAGTTGCGCACCTCCATGTCGAAGCTGATGTCCACCTTGTTGATCGCAAGGTTGGGCACCTTCACCACCGCCAGCAGCGGCAGCTGCAGCTCGACTTTTTCGATGGCGGCCGGATCGTCTTCGGTCGGTGCCGAACGGTCGTAGCGGAACGACACGTTGCGGATGTCGCCGACATCGTTGGGGCCGGCGTTGGCCGGGTCGGCCGGGGGCAGGAAGCCAATCACCTTGATGAAGTTCGCGGTGGCATTGGCCAGGCGGACCTGAGCGTCGCAGGCGGCGCTCAGGGGGGCACCGATCAGGTCTGCCATCGGCAGGCCGCGGAATTGGTTACCCATAACAAAGTCAGACATGACGTCTCTCCTAGATCAATTTATCGAGGTTGTGGATCAGTCGCGCCATGCCCTCGGACGAGGGCTGGGTTTCGACTCTGAGGGTGACGCGCGCCACTGGCCCGCCTTCACCATTTCGGCGAACGCCCATATCGACGTTCAAAGGCGTGTGTGTATCGGTCGGCCACGGCGAGTCGGGGTCGACCTCGCCGGCCTGTGCAGCGCTCGGCTCACGGTGATCGGCATGCAGGCCGACCTCGAAGTCGATCTGCATGTCCTTGACGGTCAGCAAACGCGAGCCGACCAGCGACAGCAGGGGCACCCGTACCAGGCGCTCCTCGCCCTCCTTGGCATCGGGCGACTGCAGCGGCAGGCGCACATCGACACTGACCGGACGGTTGTCGTCATCGAAGTACTGGCGCACGGTCGCCATCTGGAAGCGCTGGATCTTGTCCTGGGCCTCGGCCACGGCACCGGCAATGCTCTGGATCAAGTGATGAAGGGAGTGGTTCGCCACGACAGACGCTCCTTGTCGATTGTCGGTGCCGGGCGCGGGCCGTCACGGGAACGGGCCATCTGCGGCTGACACCTGTTGTGGGTGGGTGAGCTCAGGTTATGGCCAGTGACAGGCGCCGTCCCGGCATGGGCGTCCCGAAAACCTGGATGTGCGTCCCAGGTTCATCTGGCCGTGCACTCAGCCATGGATCAGTTCCCTGATCCAGTGATCGAGCACAGGCCGCTCGCCATTGGCCGGCACCAGGCAGCAGAATCCCGAGACGCCGCCATTGTTCAGCGCCGTACGCGCAGCCCGCGGCGAGAGACCGAACGCCTTGCGGAACAGGCGACTGAAATGGGTTTCGTCGACAAAGCCGTGGTCGTAGGCCAGGTCGCCGATGCGCCGACCGGCGTTGGTGCTGTCGCACAGGGCGAACAGGCAGCGACGCAGGCGGCGTTGCAGCAGGTAGTGGCGCACCCCGCCGAAGCGCTCGAACGAGCGGTACAGCTGGCTGCGCGAAGTGCCGACTTCCTTGGCCAGCAC
Organism: Pseudomonas sp. RW10S2; assembly: GCF_014268985.1. NCBI lineage: Bacteria > Pseudomonadati > Pseudomonadota > Gammaproteobacteria > Pseudomonadales > Pseudomonadaceae > Pseudomonas > Pseudomonas sp. RW10S2. The sequence goes on from NZ_JABWRO010000001.1 coordinate 72,432, forward strand.
CGCCGGGGTGAGGTCTTCACGGTGCAGGTTGCGTTCGATGTGCAGGCGTACACGACGCCCCAGGTCAGCCTGGCCTGCGACCTGGACCTGCGCCTGGCCAGCCATGGCCTTGGCCAGGCAGGCCGCGACCATCCCCAGTAGCGGCAAGGCCAGACGTAGCGCTTCATCCATGCCCAGCTGCGGCGCGGTGGCCTCCAGCGACGACAACAGACGCGCCAGCAACATACCGGCGGCCGTCTCCCGACGCAGCACCAGGCCATGCAACTGGCCGGCGTCGAACAACAGCAGCGATAGCGCTGTGCGCGGTATGAGCAGGCTGATCCCCTCACTGGCCGCCATGCTGAACGTGGCCGGTTGCGCCAGATCAAGCAACACCACGTCCCACGGGCGCACCCGCAGGCCATTGGCGCAGGCCAGGCCACGCTGCAGTGGCAAGTGCAACAGGTAGTGATCGAGGTCGCACCACCCCAGGCGGGTGCTGTCGCGCCGATAACGGGCTGCGTCCAGATGGCCGCTGCAAAACAGAAAACGACTGAAGTGGTAGAACGTCAGGGAAGTGCGAAAAGGCGTGGCTCTGCGAGCACCGACATCGAACAGCACGCTGGCGAGCAACTGCCAGTGGGCCAGATCCTGGACCGAGGTGTGCGTAGCAGAGCTGCTGAAGGTGGGCAGCAGCGCAGTGTCCTGCGCTGCTGGGGTTTGCGATTGCGGGGTAAGGGTTGATTCCATGGTTCCGACTCACTGTCCATAGTGGAGCCGGAAAGTTGGTTCACTCCCGAGGGGGCTGCATCATTTTGCCATCATCACTTCCTGACTCATTCGATCCGCGGATGCTGTTGCACCAGCACCTTGCGCTTGGCCTCGAGTTCGGCGATCTGCTCGTCGATGTCCTCGATCTTCTGCTCGATGGTGTCGTGGTGCTCCTGCAGCAGTTCCTTGGCTTCCTCCAGGTCCGAGGCCGCAGGCGCCGCGCCGCGCAGCGGCTTGTTGGCGGTCTCTTTCATGGTCAGCCCGGTGAGCAGGCCGATCACGGCGATGACCATCAGGTAGTAGGCCGGCATGTACAGGTTGTCGGTGCTTTCCACCAACCAGGCGGCGATGGTCGGGGTGAGGCCGGCGATCAGCACCGAGATGTTGAAGGCGCTCGCCAGGGCGCTGTAGCGGATGTGGGTGGGGAACATCGCCGGCAAGGTCGAGGCCATCACACCGATGAAGAAGTTCAGCAGCACCGCCAGGATCAGCAAACCGGCGAAGATCACCCCGAGGCTGCCGCTGTTGATCAGCATGAACGCCGGAATCGACAGCACGAACAAGCCGACGCTGCCTACCACGATGAAGGGACGTCGGCCGACCTTGTCGCTGAGGAAGCCGATCACCGGCTGCACGAACAGCATCCCGACCATGATCGCGATGATGATCAGCACGCCGTGGTCTTCGCTGTAGTGCAGGTTGTGCGACAGGTAGCTGGGCATGTAGGTGAGCAGCATGTAGTAGGTGACGTTGGTCGCGATCACCACACCGATGCAGGTCAGCAGGCTGCGCCAGTGCTTGGTGGCCACCTCCTTGAACGACACCTTGGGCCCCGAGGCCAGGCCTTCGCGATCACCCTGCTCGAGCTTGTCGACGTGCTGCTGGAAGGCTGGCGTCTCCTCCAGGGCGTGGCGCAGGTAGAGGCCGATGATGCCCAGCGGCAGCGCGACCAGGAACGGCAGGCGCCAGCCCCAGTCGAGGAATTTCTCCTCGCCGACGATGGCCGAGATCATCACCACCATACCGGCACCCAGCACGAAGCCTGCGATCGAGCCGAAGTCCAGCCAGCTGCCGAGGAAGCCGCGCTTGCGGTCCGGGGCGTACTCGGCGACGAAGATCGAGGCGCCGGTGTACTCGCCGCCGACCGAGAAGCCCTGGGCCATCTTGGCCAGCAACAGCAGGATCGGCGCCCAGATGCCGATCGAGGCATAGGACGGTATCAGGCCAATGGCGAAGGTGCTCAGCGACATGATGACGATGGTCGCCGCCAGGACTTTCTGGCGACCGTAGCGGTCACCCAGGGCGCCAAAGAACAGACCGCCCAGCGGCCGGATCAGGAAAGGCACCGAGAAGGTAGCCAGAGCCGCGATCATCTGCACGCTGGGCGAGGCGTTGGGGAAGAACACCTTGCCCAGGGCGTAGGCGACGAAGCCGTAGACGCCGAAGTCGAACCACTCCATGGCGTTGCCGAGCGCCGCGGCGGTGATCGCCTTGCGCATCTTGGCGTCGTCGACGATGGTGATGTCTTTCAAGCCGATCGGCTTGACTCTCTTGCGTGATTTCATAAGTGCTTACTCTGTAGCTGACCTGTCGTGACAATCCGCTGTCCCCGGGGCAGATCGGGCGGGCGAACGGTTTTTGGCCACGCAGCCAAAGCAATAGTGGCAACGGGCCCTATGGGGTCAGATACAAATGGACACTAAATAATTCCGCGCTTGATGATTTTTTCCTGGTGTCCGCTGCTACAGAGGTACGCCGCCGCACCTGCAGGACACAGGTGCAACGCGGCGAATGAGCGAGCAATGTCTGGGTATAGGTCATCCATGACATCAAAGAAGCGCTGTACCTGGGTGACCGAGTGATCGTGATGGATGCCCACCCGGGGCGCATTCGCGAAGACCTGCCTATCGACCTGGCACATCCTCGCGAGCGCCCCCATCCTGCCCTGCAGGTCTTGAAACAGCGCCCGCTCAAGCAGCTAGCTTCCAACCCACGGATGCGCATCCAGCATGCTCAAGGTGAACGCCAGGACCAACTCGCGCTCGGCAGTACTGCGCTCCTCGGCCAACGTCTGGATGTCGTCGAGCACGCCCTGCTCAGGCGAGGACTCGACCTCGGCCATCAGTGCTTCGAGGCGCTCATGGTAGGGCTGGTTCAGCGTTTCGAAGGCTTCGGCCTGCGTGTTGCGCAGGTAGTCCTGCCAGAAACTGCGCTGTACCAACGATGCGGCAATGCGGGCATTGGTTTCCGCCTGCAGGATCGCCGTGCTCGCCCGACGCAGTTCTGCCTCCCCGACATCGGAGAACATCCGGTGGTACATGTAACGTGACTGGGCCGGCAACCCGAGCGGCTTGACCAGCCCGGCCCGGTAAGCCAGATGCACCTCTACCTCGTCGTGCAAACCATAGGGATTGGCGATACGTGCCTGCTGAATGTGCCGGGCGGCGATGCTGTCGACCTCGTCCAGCCGATACAGCTCGCGGCCCAATTGCGTCAATGCGGGGCCAACCGCAGCGGGGGCCAGCCCGATGGTACGTGTGGCGACCAGGGCGCGAACTTCCAGCAGGCTGAGAATCAGCAGCATCTGGTCGGAGCAGGTACGTGGCCCGGCAGCCTGCTGGAAGATCGCCTCGCGAACCTCGCTGTTCTGTACGCAGGCGTCGATCACCTGCCAGACCCTGCGTCGCAGATCCAGCCCCTGCATTGCGTAATCACGGGAGCGGCCAAGATCATGCAGGAAGCGCATCAGGTCACTGCTACCTGGCTCGTGCAACAGACCATTCCATTGGGCCTCGCGCACCGTCCGCTGCGCATCGGTGGAACCTGCCAGCCAGAGTTCGAGCGACTCCTGCCCTCCCGGGGCATGTCGGCGCAGGGGCACGATCACCGCAGCATCCTCTCCCATTGCGGTACGCAGTGTGGCCTGTGCTGTTTCAGGCAGCGGATTGTCATGCAGGCTCAGGCCGGCCAGGCGACGACGCGAACGCGCAAGAGTCGGGCTCATGTCGCTGATGTTGTTGTCGCGCAGGTCGATATCCTCGAGCTGCGGATGCATGTACACCTCGACTGGCAGCTCGACCAACCCCGTACCGCGCAATGACAGACGCTGCAGGTTCTCCAGGGGACCAAGCGGCGGCAGTCGGCCGATGGGGTTGTGCGCAAGGTCCAGGGTACGCAGTTGCGTCAGCACGCTCAGCCTGGCCATGCCGGCTTCGTCGATGACGATCTGGTTGCCGGCCAGGTGCAGTTCGGTGAGCCGCGTCAGTAGTTGCAGCCCTTCAGGGATGCTGTCGATCAGGTTGTCACGCAGATCGAGGCTGCGCAGGTTGGCAAAGCGCGAGAGGAAATCTGCGTCGATCGCCTGCAGGTTCAGGCGGCGCAATGTCAGTTGGGTGACATGCTCGAACGTCACGCCCTCAGGAAGTGTGGGCAGGCTATCAAGCCGTTCGCTGTCGATGATCAGTCGGTACGTGCCATCGTGTTCGACACGCTTGCGCCGCCAGCAATGGCGGATGCGCTGGGCAATCAGGCGACGCCGCTCGATCATGGGCGCGCGGGTTGCCTCACGACGCCAGCTGCCCAGGCTTTGGTTGAGGCTAATCATTTGCTGTTGCAGGTTGCGCAGGTGATCCCACAGGCCCTCGCCGCGCTGGCGCACAGTCTCCAGATACGCTTCGACCTCTACATCCGACAGGGTCGGAAAGACTTGCTGATAACCCCGCAGCAAGGCACGACGTGACCCTTCGGGGCGGCCGCTCAACAGGTAACCGATGCGTCCGTCGCCCAACCGTTGCGCAGGGCGCAGCCCTGTACCGATGGGCGCCATGCCAATGAGGCGGGCAGCCTGCTCGCGCTGGGCAAAGGCGCGCGCGGCCAGGGCATCGGCCAGGTGCCGGGCAGAACGGGCCGCCTCGCCCAACTGCAACCGTTGTGGTGCATCCAGATGCCATAGCAGGGCCTGGAACAGATCGTCCGTGGCGTAGGCACCCGGCATGGGCGTCCCTTGAGCATCGACTGCCAGATAGCCTTTCGCGGTCTTGATCATTCGACGCGTCTGGCTGGCAAGCGAATCGCCTACCTGTGCCAGCACCTGGCCATCGAACTGTCCGTCACGCACCTCGATACGTACAGAGCTGTCCCAGGGCGACCAGGCCTGCAACAGTCCCAACGCCAGTTGTTCGGTATCCTGAATCACTGCGGCGGCCTGCTCGAAACCTGCACAGGCCCGATCAAGACGGGCGTCACGCAACTGCCAGCGCGCACGCTCGGCCAACGCCAGCGGCACCCGTCCGTGCTCCAGCAGTTGCTGGAGCTGGTCAGCATTGGCCTGGTCGAGCAGTTCCTGGCCGGCACGCGTCGTGAGGGAGGGAAAATCACGGTGCAAGGGCTGCGCTGCCGGGACGGGTGTGGCCTGCAGCTCCTGGACGTGAGCTTCGAACGCGGCGCCACGCAGTTTGGGAAAGCTGTCGTGCAATTGATAACGCTGCGCCGCATCGTAGAGACGCGCTGGCGCAGGTGCATTTTCAAGGTGCAGGCGCCGTATCTGCGCCTCGTCCATCCCGATACTGCGCAGCAGCGGACCGGCCATATCGTCACTCACCTGGCGCAACCCTCTGCCCAGACGGCGTATCAGCATGCCTTCCCCCTGCCATTGCTGGGCAGGCTCCAGGGCATGGCGCAGGCCACCGGCACCGTTGTCCTCAAGCGCAATGGTCGATGCCTCGGGTCGGTTCGGGTGCGCCGCTGCCGCTACATCCGGGTCATCGCCCAAGCGATAGGTCGTACCCTCGATCCCCTGATACGTCTGCCCGTCGAGGGTTGCCCGCTCACCGTGCGCCAGCGCCACTTCTTGCGTGGCATAACCAGGAAGATCGGCACGCGCCAGGCGCAATTGACCATCGGCGCCCCGTAGGGGGGCCAGTTCGTCGACCTGCGCTACCCGCTCAAGCACCTTGCTGGCGCCGGCTGTGACGCCGAGCAGGGCAAGGTTCTGCGCCACCGCCACAAGATGGCCAAGCGCTGCCTCCCGATCGCCGAGTTCCCAGTCACGGTACCCCTCATACACCTCTTCGGTCAGTTGCTCGGCCGTGATCGCCAGCAGTGGCAAGCCGAGTTCTGGAACGAAGAAGCTGGCGATTCCCAGAACGTCGAGCCCCAGCCCCTTGAGCCAGTGCAGTCGACGATCACGCTCGACGCTGTCGACCAGGCTGGTCGGCACAGCCAGCACCTTTGCATCGTCCAGCAGGGTATCGACCTGCACCTGGCGCAGGTGGGCGAACAACGGGCCTGCGACAGGCTGCCACCGACCATCCAGCTCGATGGCATCCTGCGGGCCGCCTTGGGCCAGCAAGCGCTCCAGCACCTGGGCGAAATGCACGCGGTCCTTTACGCTGACGAAACGCTGGAAGAACGACCAGTAACCCGCCTGGCGAAAACGCCGGCCCAGCGCCTTGAACAGCTCGGACCAGGAGCTGTGGACACTCAAGGCGCCCTGCGGATCGTCTGGTATCCAGGCGATCAACTGCTCAGGTTGACCTTCTGCTCCCTCTTGCCCGGGCATCTGGAACACCACCACCCCCTGGATCCTGCGGCCCAACAGGCGTATGTCCAGTGCCGTCAGGGAGGCTGGCTGGGATGGCGAAGCGCAGACCTTTTGTAGCGCCGCCAGCATGTGCTCGTCGATATCACCCTTAAGCCACGCCAGCCACGCTGTGGCCTCCAGCCCCTCTCGCCAGCCCTGTTCGAGCAGGGCTTCGTTGTGTCGGCGTATGGCATCGTTGCCGAACAGCACGTGCTTGAGATGCTGCTGGTAGAGCCCCCCCAGATCCAGGGTGCGACACAGGCCCGCGAAGGCCCGGGGCTGGAGGGCAAGCGTGTTGCCTTCGGCATCGAGTACTGCCGACGCTGCCCGCCAAGCGACCTTCGATGTTTCGGCGCGCTCGAAATTATGCAGCGCCGAGGCCAGCAGGCTGTGTTCGAAACTGCGCATGACGATGCCATCCGGGGCCCAGCCGACGCTCGACGGGAAGCGGATCTGGACCTCGCGCCGCAGCATGCTGCTGCGCACATCCAGCGAGGGTTGAACCTGTTTGTCCAGCGCCTCGCTCAGCAGGGGCGCGGCAAATTCCTCCAGTGGCTGGATCTGCCCAAGCAAGGCACGCACCGCATGTTGCGTCTGTTGCTGGGCGCGCAACGCCCGGTGCAGTGCGTCCAGTTGTTCGGGCGTGGCTGCACTCAACCAATTGGGTAGACGGCTGGCGATCAGTGTCTCGATCGTTTCATCGGGAAGGGATCGGGTCGGCATGATGCTGCTCCATGGCATTGAAAACGCGCATGAAGCCAGCGAGTGCAGGGACGCACGTGGTAGCTATTTCTCAAGTCCCGGACAAACGCAGGTTTACCCCCATGGCCTGGGCGAAGGTTTTCACCAGTGGGCTGCGTGGGGTGTTGTGGCGCAGGATCAGGCAGAACGGTGTGTGTAAACGCACCACCTCGGCATGGATCACACGCAGGCGGCCCTGGCTGACCAGCGATTGTGCGTAGTGGCACGGCAGAAAACCGATGAAGTTGCCGGTGAGCAGCAGCATCGCCACCGCCTCGACCTGGGTGGCCGACGTCTGGTTGTTCTCCTGCTCGAAGAACTGCCATTTGGCCGTGTGCATGGCATAGCGGTGGTGGACGAAGTTGTGTTCGCGCAGGCTGTCGAGGGGGATGTCGGCATCGCTTCGGGCGAACAATGGATGGCCTTCGCCGCAATACAGCGCCGAGGCTTCCTGGTACATCTCGAAATAGTCGAACTCTTCCCGGCGCTGGTACAGCGGGACAATGCCGGCAATGAACCGACCCTCGATGACGCCGCGCTCCACCTCGTCCAGTTGCGCCACGTTCAGGCGTACACGCACCTTCGGATGATCGCTGGAAATTTGCCGGATCGCGGCGATCAGGGGCGAGCTTCGGTCGGACAAGGTGTTGTCGATGGCGCCCACGCCCAGTTCGCCGATCAGCTCGTTCTGGGCACTGCTGATGCGGTCGCGAAAGTTGTCGACCGAGTTGAACAGCTCGATCGAGGCCTGGTACACCACCTGCCCCTCTTCGGTCAGGCTGAAGCCTTCCCGCCCGCGGCTGCACAAACGCATGCCGATACGGATTTCCAGATCGGAAATCTGCTTGCTGATGGCTGCCAGGCCCACGTTCAATTCGTTCTGCGCGGCGCTGAAGCCTCCTGCCTCGACCACTGCCTTGAACACCTTGAGCAATTTGAAGTCCTGGCCACTCAAGGCCAGTGGCGCACGAATCCGGGTTTTTTCCGGCAGGTTTCCCGCAGTGGAAAGTGAGGTTTCCATTGTAAGTATTTACCTCGCGCTCGGCTTTCAACAGGCTGGATAGCACAACAAGAAATCAGCCGATCTCGCCATCATGACCCTATGCAACGGCATATTGCAAGACTCTCCAAACTTTCTATTTCAGTCGCAAGCGATTGATTTAATTCATTTTTATACCCTACCCCAGCCTATGTGAAACCTGCCTTAGCAGGCGTCATGACGGCCCGAACCTGCTGACACAAGATTCTCCTTCGAGGAACGACAACAATGACTCAGCCCACCGACCGCCTCTGGGGCGCCCGCTTCGCCTCAGGCCCGGCAGCCGCCCTCGCCGCCCTGTCGCGCTCGCCACAACGCTACTTCCAGATGGCGCCCTACGACCTCGCAGGCTCCCGTGCCCATGCCCGTGAGCTGCAGCGCGCAGGCCTGCTGGACAGCGACGAGACCACGCGCATGCTGGCCGCCATCGACACCCTCGATGCCGACTTTCGTGCCGGCCGCGTGCAGCCGATCGAGGACGACGAGGACGTGCATACGTTCCTCGAGCGCGTGCTGACCGAGCGTCTCGGCGCGCTGGGCGGCAAACTGCGCGCCGGGCGCTCGCGCAATGACCAGGCGGCCAACGACCTGCGTCTGTTCCTGCGCGATCACGCACGCAAGCTCGCCGAACAGGTGCTGGCCCTGCAGGACGCCCTGGTGAGCCAGGCCGAACAGCACGTCGACACACTGTGCCCAGGCTTCACCCACCTGCAACAGGCGCAACCGATCAGCTTCGCCCATCAGTTGCTGGCCCATGCGCAAGCGATGCTGCGCGACGTGCAACGCCTGGTCGACTGGGATACGCGCACGGCCCTGTCCCCCCTGGGCGCTGCGGCGATGGCCGGTTCGGCCATCGCCCGCCAACCACAACAGTCAGCGCTGGAAATGGGCTACAGCGGCCCATGCGAGAACTCCATCGACGCCGTGGCCAGCCGCGACCATGTCGCCGAGTTCCTGTTCATCGCCAGCATGCTCGGCATCAACCTGTCGCGCCTGTCCGAGGAATTCTGCCTGTGGTCGTCGCGCCAGTTCCGCTGGGTCGAGCTGGACGATGCCTATGCCACCGGCAGTTCGATCATGCCGCAGAAGAAGAACCCGGACATCGCCGAGCTCACCCGTGGCAAGGCCGGGCGCCTGATCGGCAACCTGACCGGCCTGCTGTCCACCCTCAAGGCCCTGCCGCTGTCGTACAACCGCGACCTGGCCGAGGACAAGAGCGAGGTGATGGACACGCTCGACACACTAGGCCTGGTGCTCCCCGCCATGGCCGGCATGGTGCGGACCATGCAGGTGCGCGTGGACGAACTGCGCCGCCAGGCGCCGCTGGGCTTCACCCTGGCCACCGAGGTCGCCGACTGGCTGGCCATGCGCGGCGTACCGTTCAAGGAGGCCCACGAGATCACCGGAGCCTTGGTGCGCGCCTGTGAGGCGCAGGACATCGAGCTGTGGCAGGCGAGCCCTGCGATGCTCGCCGACATCGACCCGCGCCTGACACCCGAGGTGCGCGAGAGCCTCACCCTGGAAGCGGCCATCGCCATGCGCAGCGGCCACGGCGGTACTGCGCCACAACGCGTGCGCGAGCAGATCGTGCGCCTGAAAGTCGCCCTTGAAGCACAACAGGCCTGGGCTGCCCATTACCAAGGGCCGCGCACCTGAAGACCTGTGGGCAGCGGTTTCGCAAGGACCCGCTGCCCGCCACCGATCGACACGCCCAGGCGCCCTGCGCCGACTGCGGAGCCACACCATGAGTCAGATACACGCCAAACGCCTCGCCGATGAGCGCAGGCAACAGGAAAACGAGTTCGACATCAGCCGCTACGAACATGTCCCGCGCCGTTACTACGGACGCATGTTCTTCGCCACGCTGATCGTCGTGCTGTTGCTGGGGCTGGCCAATGCCTTTGCCAACGGCAAGATCGAATGGGCCTTCGTCGGCCAGTTCCTGACCTCCGAGGCGATCCTCTGGGGCCTGGGCAATACCATCGTCATGTCGGTGATCGCCATGGCCTTGGGCATCGTCTTCGGCGTCATCACCGCAGTGATGCGCATGTCGCAGAACCCGATCCTGCAGTACGTGGCGCTGGCCTACACCTGGCTGTTCCGGGGTACGCCGCTGATCCTGCAACTGCTGCTGTGGTTCAACCTGGCGCTGATCTTCCCCACCATCGGCATTCCTGGCCTGTTCCAGTTCGACACCGTGACGCTGATGACCCCCTTCGTCGCCGCGCTGCTGGGCCTGAGCATCAACCAGGGCGCCTACACCGCCGAGGTGGTGCGTGCCGGCTTGCTGTCGGTGGACACGGGCCAGTACGAAGCGGCCAAGTCGATCGGCATGCCGCGCCTGCAGGCGCTGCGCCGGATCATCCTGCCCCAGGCCATGCGCATCATCATCCCGCCGGTGGGCAACGAGTTCATCGGCATGGTCAAGATGACCAGCCTGGCCAGCGTCATCCAGTATTCGGAGCTGCTGCACAACGCGCAGAACATCTACTACGCCAACGCGCGGGTGATGGAGCTGCTGATCGTTGCCGGCATCTGGTACCTGGCAGTGGTGACCCTGCTGTCGTTCGGCCAGAGCCGACTGGAACGTCACTTCGCCAAGGGCGCCGGCAAGCGCTCCTGATCGGTCCTAGAGAGAACATGCCCATGAGAAGCATCGTCAAGGCCGTTGGCCTGCAGAAATACTACGGCGACTACCACGCGCTGAACGACATCAACCTGGAGATCGAGCAAGGCGAAGTGCTCTGCGTGATCGGCCCCTCGGGCTCCGGCAAGAGCACCTTCCTGCGCTGCATCAACCAGCTGGAAAAGGTCGATGGCGGCGGTCTGTGGGTCGACGGCGAGCTGGTCGGCTACCGCATGGCCGGCCACAAGCTGCACGAACTGACCGAATCGCAGATCGCCCGCCAGCGCCTGGCCACCGGCATGGTGTTCCAGCGTTTCAACCTGTTCCCCCACCTGACCGTGCTGCAGAACATCATCGAAGGGCCCTGCCAGGTGCTGCGCCGCTCGCCCAAGGAAGCCACCGAGGATGCCCTCGAACTGCTGGCCCGGGTCGGCCTGAGCGACAAGCGCGACCACTACCCCATCCAGCTTTCCGGTGGTCAGCAGCAGCGTGTCGCCATCGCCCGCGCCCTGGCCATGCGCCCGAAACTGATGCTGTTCGACGAACCCACCTCCGCACTGGACCCCGAGCTGGTCGGCGAGGTGCTGTCGGTCATGCGTGACCTGGCCAAGTCCGGCATGACCATGGTCGTGGTCACCCACGAGCTGGGCTTTGCCCGCGAGGTGTCCAACCGAGTGGTGTTCATGGACGCCGGACAGATCGTAGAAGCAGGAAGCCCCGAAGAGGTGCTCCTGGCCCCCCAGAACCCGCGGACCCAGAACTTCATTTCCGCGGTTCGTACCTGACTGCCGCCCACAACCATAAAGAGAACCCTAGGCATGAAAAAAACCCTTCTTGCGTGCAGCGTACTGACCGCCCTGGCCTTCAACGCCCAGGCCGCCGTGGAACTTCCGGCCTCGATCAAGGCCAAGGGCGAAATCGTCGCTGCGATCGTCCCCAACTACCCACCGATGGACTTCAAGGACCCGGCCACCAACCAGCTGACCGGCGTCGATGTCGACCTGGGCAACGCCCTTGCCGCACGCCTGGGGGTGAAGATCAAGTGGCAGGAGACCGCCTTCGAGCAGATGATCAGCGCCCTGGTCACCAAGCGCGTCGACATCATCCTTTCGGGCATGACCGACACCAAGGAACGCCAGCAGGTGGTGACCTTCGTCGACTACTTCACCAGCGGCCCGCAGTTCTACACCCTGCAAAGCCGCGGCGAGATCAACGAGATGACCGACCTGTGCGGCAAGAAAGTCGGCACCAGCCGCCGCACTACCTGGCCCAACGATGTCGCCACCTGGAGCAAGGCCAACTGCGAAGCCAATGGCAAGCCGGCAGTGATCGTGCTCGGTTCCGAGGGCAGTGCCGATGCGCGCGCGCAACTGCGCCAAGGGCGCCTTGATGCCGCCGTGCAAGGCAGCGAAACGCTGCCTTATATCCAGGACCTGGAGAAAGGCACCTTCAAGATTCTGGGTACCCCGCTGACCACCCAGCTCACCGGGCTGGGCGTGGCCAAGGATAACGCTGCGCTGTCGGCTGCGATCCGCAGCGAACTGCAGGCGATGGTCGACGATGGCAGCTACCGCAAGATTCTGGAGAAATGGGGCGCAGCCGATGGCGAGCTGAACCCGATCACCATCAACGGCGGGAAGTGATTCGACAGGTTGAAATTGCGGCGTACTTTTCGCGGGTGAACCCGCGAAAAGGCCCATACCGACATTTCCCAATGCCCGAGAATGGACTGTGGCCACCTACTCCCCCGTCATCCGCCGCCTGATGCTGAGTTCGCTGACCCTGGTGATCAGCCGCTCGCTCACCAGCCCCCTGTTGGCGTTGTTCCTCACCACACAACTGGGCATGGCCCAGCATGACGTGGGGCTGCTGATCAGTGTCGCCGCACTGTCGGGCACCGTGTTCGGCCTCTACGGCGGCTACGTGATCGACCGCTTCGACAAGCGTCGCCTGCTGGGCCTGGCAATGCTTTCGACCGCGATCGGCTTCCTGCTGCTGACCTTCGCCCAGGACGCCTGGCAGGCCGCGCTGACCCTGGTGCTGACCGAGTCGGCCTCGGCACTGTTCGTCATTGGTTCCAAGGCCATGCTCGGCGAATACCTGGCGATCGAGCAGCGCGCCAAGGCCTTCTCCTTGCGCTACACCCTCACCAACATCGGCTACGCCACCGGCCCCATGCTCGGCGTGGTGCTGGTCGGGCTGCACCCGCTGGCGCCCTTCTGGACCGCCAGCGCGGTGGCCCTGCTAAGCCTGTGGGTGATGAGCGCGGTGCCCGCCAGCACGGCCAACACCACCCTTACCGCGCAGCCGCCAACGCGCTTCATGGCCGTACTGGCGGCGGTGCGCAGCGACCGCATCCTGCTGCTGTTCACCGCGGGCAGCTTGCTCAACGCCCTGGTGCACGGACGCTTCACCATCTACCTGTCGCAGTACCTGCTGGTGAAGTACCCACCGGCGCAGGCCATGACCACCCTCTCGGCGCTGCTGGCCTGCAACGCCCTGGTGGTGATCGTCCTGCAATTTCAGTTCGGCCGGCTGCTCAGCCGCGACAACCTGGGGCGCTGGATGAGCATCGGTGCGGCGCTGTTCATCGGCGGGCTGGCGGGGTTCTTGTATGCCGACAATCTGATCAGTTGGTGTCTGGCAATGTTCGTCTTCACCCTCGGCGAAATGATCCTGTTGCCCAGCGAGTTCCTGTTCATCGACAGCATTGCCCCTGAACACCTCAAGGGCAGCTACTACGGATTCCAGAACCTGGCGGCAGTCGGCGGCGCACTGAGCCCGGTACTGTGCGGCTACCTGCTGGGGACAGGCATGCCCGGCAGCATGTTCATCGCGCTGATGGTCACCGCCGCGTGCGGCGGCGGATTGTGTGCTGCGGCATGCCTGTGGGCGCAGCGCCGGCGTGAGGGACCGCCGATGCTCTGACTCAACGCGCCCGGCGCAGGGCCTGGTCCAGATCACGTTGCAACGAACGCACGTCCTCCAGCCCCACGTGCAGGCGCACCAGGGGCCCGACCAGGGTTGGCGCACACTGGCGCTCGCGGGTCCCGGCCAAGGTCACCAGGCTTTCGTAGCCGCCCCAGGATGCACCGATCCCGAACAGGCGCAGGCCATTGACAAAGGACTCGGCGCTCGCCAGCGATGGGTTCGCCAGGGTGAAACTGAGCAAGCCATTGCTACCGCTGAAATCGCGCTGCCACAAGGCGTGCCCAGGGTGCTCCGGCAAGGCTGGATGGAACACCTGTGCCACCTCCTCGCGCTGCTGCAACCAGCGCGCGATGTCCAACCCCTGACGCTCGTGCACGGCCATGCGGCTGGCCAGGCTACGCGCACCACGCAACACTAGCCAGGCATCGTCGGGGCTTACGGTGCAGCCGCAGTTGTCGCTCATGCGCGAGAGCGCGGCAAAGGCTTCGCGGGTAGTACAGACACTGCCCATCATCACGTCGCTGTGTCCGCCCAGGTACTTGGTCAGGGCCATGACCGAAATGTCAGCGCCCAAGGTCAGCGGCCGGTGCAGGTAGCCCGAGCCCCAGGTGTTATCGACGGCCAACAGCACGCCGCGGGCCTTGCACAGGGCAGCCATGGCCGGCAGGTCGTTGAGCTCATAGAGCAACGAGCTGGGGCTTTCGCTGTAGACCATGCGTGTTTCGGCGCGCAGCAACTGCTCCAGGTCACGGCCGTCGGCAGCGAAGTACTGCACCTGCACGCCGAAGGGTTCGAGCAGCTCACGCGCCAGGCGCCGCACCGGATCGTAGACACCATCGCTGATCAGCAGATGATCTCCCGGACGCAAGTAGGCCAGGAACGTCTGGGCGATTGCCTGCAGGCCGGTGGCGTACAGGCGCGTGCGATACCCCCCTTCCAGCTCGCTGACCAGGTCTTCCAGGGCAAAGGCCGTGGGGTTGCCACGGGCTCCGTAGCTGAGCACACGCTCCTGGTCGCGGCGGCTGCGGGCCTGGCGCATGTCGGCGACGCTGTCGAACAGCACCGTGCTCAGGCGGCTCACAGGCGGATTGACCCCATGCGCACCTGTACCCGGCTCGCCCCGACCACCGTGCACCAGGCGCGTGGCCACCGGGTCGACAGGGGTCAACGGACTGAAGCTTGCGGTTTCGGCCTCGTTCATCTGGGCGATCAGGCCGGTTTCCCAGGCCAGGTACTGTCGAGCCGCGTCCTTGTTGCCGCTGTGCCGGTCATGGACGAAGAACAGGAAGTCGATACAGGCTGCATCCGGCAACGACAGGTCATTCTCCACCTGCGGCCAGTCGTTCAGCGATGCACTGGGGAACAGGCGTGCGGCCTGTTGCTGAGCAGGTGTCAGCTCGGCGAGCGCCAACTGCGCCACGCGCGGATCGTCGGCGATGAACACCAGGCGCTGCCCAGCCCCGCCCACCTGCTGCGCCAGCTGCGGACGGATCGACCACCGGGCGCCTTGCAGGTGGCGCTTGCGGTAGGCGGTGCTGGAGCGCAGGTCGATCAGCAACGCGTCTGCAAGCTCATCGACGCGGGCTTCGGCGAGGGTCACCGGCAATGGTGCAGCCACGTCCAGAGCCAGGCCGCTGTCCAGGCCCCCCTCGAGTACATGGGCCTCGTGGCCCATCTGGCGCAGCCAACTGGCGACCACTGGCGCGCGCACGCCATCCGTGTCGAACAGCACCACACGGGCCTTGCGCACACCGATATACAAGTCGGTGCCCTGGATCAGCTGGCCACCTGGGCAATGCTGTGCGCCCGGCAGGCTGCCGGCGGCGAACTCTTCGGGGGTGCGCACGTCGCAGAGAAACAGGCTGCGCCCGGCGTCGGCGGCCCACTGTCGGACCTGCTCTGCATCCACCCAGGCGACCCCCGCCTGCTGGGCCAGTTGCCGCGCCCGCGCACGTTGCCTGGTCAGCGCGGCGCCGCTGTGTTCGGGGTACCTACGCTGGCTACCGTGATCCAGCGGCAGGTCCACCAGGTACCAGCCTTGGGTGCCGTTCTCCAAGGCATAGACCGGGTTGTCTATGCCCAGGTTGATCAGCGTCTGCGCACCGATGATGCTGCGGGTGCGGCCGGCGCAGTTGATCACCACCGGGGTGTGCGGGTCGCTCACCAGGTCTTCCAGGCGATAGCCCAGCTCGCCATTCGGGCAGCAAGTGGCACCGGGGATGCTCATCTTGGCGAACTCCTCCAGCGGGCGACCATCGAGCAGCACCAGCGGCTTGCCCTGGCGCTGCCACTCAGCCAGCTCCTGGGCGCTGATGCGCGGGGTGTGGCAGGCATGCTCGACCAGCTCGCCGAAGGCCTTCGAAGGCAGGTGCACACCGGCGAACAGCTCGAAACCGGCGCGCTGCCAGCCCAGGCTGCCGCCCTCCAGGCAGTGCACGGCGGTGTAGCCCAACGCTTGCAGACGCTCGGCTCCGCGTTGGGCCAACGCACCGCCGGTCTCATCGTAGACCACCACACGCACCGCAGGATTGGGCGCCAGGCGCGGCGCTTCGAGCTCAAGGCGGCTGTAGGGCAGATTGACGGCGTAGAACAGGTGGGCCTCGCCGTACTGACCGTGCTCGCGCAGGTCGAACAGGGCAATTTCCTGGCCGTCGAACAGCCAGGTGTGCAGAAGCTCGGGGGTGATGCTGGGGATCATGGGACGCAGTCCGTGGTCGTTGGTGGGGGGCAGTGCTGGGAGATCGTGTCGTCCCTTTCGCGGGCAAGCCCGCTCCTACAGGTGCCTTAGTCAAGATGTAGGAGCGGGCTTGCCCGCGAAAAGCGCGACACCCATCTCAAAGCCCGTAAGCCTCGATCGAAGGCGCCATCTGTGATTTGTTGTAGTTCACCACGCTACCGTCATCCTTGACGCCGTAGCGGTGCTCCAGAGACTCCAGCGGGCGGCCATAGAGGTGGAAGTGCAGCGTCGGGCTGTCGCCCTCGACGCGGATGCCATGCAGGTCCTCGCCCAGGAAGGCCACCGAGGTTCCCGGCTGCACCACGATCTCGCGCTCCAGCGCCAGGGTGGCACGGGCCGGATCGCTGCCGTCGTCCTCGCGGCGGTACACGCGGTTGAGCTCCTGGCCCTCGACGGCGACGATGATCGCCCAAGTCTCGTGGTTGTGCGGCAGGGTCGCCTTGCCTGGCAACAGCGAATTGACGTACAGGGTCGGCGACTCGCCGTCATCGTTCAGGCGATAGCGAAACTGGGTTTCGCCGGTCGCGGCATCCGGGGCCGGAAAGCGCTCGAAGTTGAACAATTCGCGGCGCTCGGCCAGGCCCTCGAGCAGCTTGACGATCTGCTGCAGGGCTGCACGGTCGACGCCGCGCGCATGGATGGCGCGCACTTGCGCAAGGAACGGCTGGATCACGGATTCACGGGACATTGTCGGTCTCTCTTGGCTGGAGGCTGAAATCACACGCTGAGGCTGTAGCGCCCCAGGTTGGTCAATACATCGGGCGCCGGACGGCTCGGACGCTGGCTGCCCTCGCCCAGCGCGTGCTGGAGGAAGGCCTGGGTACGTGCATGGGTCGGGGCACGGAACACCTGCTCGGCACTGCCGTGCTCGACGATGCGCCCATGCTCGGTGAAATACACCTGGTCGCTGATCTCTTCGGCAAAGCGCATCTCGTGGGTGACCAGCACGCAGGTCATGCCCTCCTCGGTCAACTCGCGGATCACCGCCAGCACCTCACCGACCATCTCTGGGTCGAGCGCCGAGGTCACCTCATCGAACAGGATCAGCTTGGGCCGCATGGCCAGGGCGCGGGCAATCGCCACGCGCTGCTGCTGGCCACCGGAGAGCTCGCCGGGGAACGCCGTGGCCTTGTGCCCCAGGCGCACCTTGTCGAGCAGCGCCAGGGCCTCGTCGCGCACAGCCTGGCGCGGGCGGCCGAGCACCTTGGTCGGGGCGATCAGCAGGTTGTCGAGCACACTCAGGTGGGGAAACAGGTTGTACTGCTGAAAGACGAAACCGACCTGCTTGCGCAGGGCAATCAGCCCGGCTTCGCCCTGCAACTGCTCCACCGCGGTATCCCCTATGCGGATGTTGCCGCGCTGCGGGCGCAACAGCCCGGTCATGCAGCGCAGGATGGTCGATTTGCCTGAGCCGGACGGGCCGATGATCGACACCGCCTGCCCGGCCTGCACGTCCAGGTCGATACCGCGCAGCACCGGATTGTCGCCAAAGGCCAGGTGCACATCGCGAAGCTGGATCAAAGGTTCAGAAGGCATAGCGACGCTCCAGGCGTTGGGTCAGGCGGGCAATCGGGTAGCAGTAGAAGAAGAACAGCGCCAGCACACTGAAATACACCAGCACCGTGAAACCGCTGCGGTTGACGGTGTTGGCAGCGATCTGCGCACTGTCGATCAGGTCGTGCACGCCCACCAGCGAAGCCAGCGCGGTGCCCATGGTCACCACCGCGTACAGGTTCATCCACGGCGGCAACATGCACCGCAGGCACTGCGGCAGAATGATCGAGGTGAAAATCTGGCCACGGCTGAAGGCCAACGAGCGCGCGGCCTCCCACTGAGTGGCCGGAATCGAGGCGACCGCGCCCCGGAAGATCTCGGCTACGTTGGCGCTGGCTGGCAGCGCAAGGCCCACGGTGACCTTGAGCCAGTCGGGAAAGGCCACCCAGGTACCGGCGATCTGCACATCGAACGGGAATACATAGGAGGTAAAGTAGATCAGCACCAACCAGGGTGCATTGCGAAACACCTGCACCCACAACCGCGCCACGCCGCGCAGGGGGCGCAGCGGCGACAGCAGCAGGATCCCCACCAGCAGCCCCAGCAGCGTGCCCAGGCCAATGGCGCCGACGCTGATCTGGATATTCTGCAGCAGGCCTGCCCCCAGGGTGGGCGACCACTGCCAGAGCGTGGCGAAATGCTCAATGGCCATAACCCGGCATCCTCAAGCGCGCTTCCAGGGCGCGACCGATACAGTTGACTGCAAAGCTGAGCAGTCCGAAAAAGGCCAGGATCAGCAGCATCAACTCGATGACGTTGTCGCCCTGGGTCCAGATCATGATCGACGCATAGGTAATGTCGTTGACGGCGATGGCCGAGGCCACCGCGGTCATCTTCACCAGGTCGATCAGGTTGTTGACCAGCGCCGGCAAGGCGAAACGCACGGCCAGCGGCAGTTGCACCTGCAGCAGTTGCTGGCGACGGCTGAAGGCCAGCGAGCTGGCCGCTTCGAGCGTCACCGCCGGCACGGCTTCGATCCCGGCGCGCAGGGCTTCGGCGTGAAAGGCGCCCTTGTGCAGGGAGATCACCAGCACCACCCAGGCGAACGGGGTCATGGGGTTGGCACTGCCCAGGCTCTGGTTGATCAGCATGTTCAGCACCAGGAAAGCGCAATACAGCTGCACCAGGGTCGGCGTGTTACGCGTCACCTCGATGAAGGCCCGCGCCGGCCAGGCCAGCCAGCGCTGCCCGGACGTGACCGCAGCAGCCAACAACACCCCGACCAGCAGGCTGCCGACGATGCTGAACAGGCACAGACCGAGGGTGGTCAACGCACCGTCGAGCAGCTTGCCGCTGGCATAGGCGTCGAGCAGAAACGCATAGTTCAGGCCGAGATGGGCAAGCTGCCCCACCAGCCAGTGCAGGCTGTCGCTCATCAGGCGCCTTCGCCCTGCAGCTTGGCACGCAACTCCACCAGCGCCGGCGAGGCCGGGGTGATGTGGTTGGCCTGCTCACGCTCGATCAGCCAGCCACTGCGGTGCCACTGCTTGACGAAGGGGTCCAGGCGCTGCTGGGTATCGGTTTCGCCCAGGCGGGTCCAGATCACCGAGGGCGCGGGGTTCAGCTCCGGGGCCAGGGCACGATAGCCGCTCCACTCTCCCCCCTTGGCCAACAGCGGATTGATCAGCGTGGCGTCATGCACCGCGGCCACGCAGTTGTTGCCGCGCAGGGCCAGCAGGGATTCGGCGGAGGTCTTGAAGGCCTTGAGGTCGGCGCCCAGGTCGATCAGCGCCTGGGTGTAGCTGCTGCCCTGGGAGGTGCACACCGGCTGGCCCTTGAGGTCGGCCCAGGTCTTGACCGGGCTGTCCTTGGCCAGCGCGGCGGTGCCGCCGACCCGGTAGAACGGCGTGGGCACGTGGCCCAGCAGCTTGTCGCGCTCAGGTGTCCATTCCATGTTGGCAATCAGCAGATCGACCTTGCCCTGTTGCAGGAACTGCACGCGGTTGGCCGGCTGTACGGCGACCAGATCGACCTCGACGCCCAACTGGCGTGCCAGGTCGCGAGCCAGGTCGACGCTGAAACCGATTGGCTCGCGGGTATTCGGGTCGATGGCACCGAAGGGGCCACCGGAAAGCACCACACCCACCGCCAGCTTGTGGCGCTGCTGGATCTTGTCCAGGGTGGCATCGGCCTGGGCAAGGCCGCTGGCGGCCAGGCCGGTGGTGGCGAGCAACGCGGCAAACAGGCCGCGACGGGCAACGGTGGACAGCGACATGGTGGGCTCCTGATCCCGGCAGCCGGAACACCCGGCCAATGAGGGCGCATCCTAGAAACTTGGCAGGATCAGGGGAAATGCAAATATTGCCTATCGTTATAACTTTGATCGCGTGACCAGCAGCTTTATTTGGCATAAGCAGCGAAAACAAAGGGGATTGCACCCAGACATTGCAGATCCAGGCCAACAAAACATAATGTTTCTTTATCGTTTATTGATCGACAGTAATGTAAAAACAGCCGATCCGCCCCCCATTCCAACCGCAGGCCCACCCATGACCACACCCGCCCTGGACCTCGATTTGCTGCGCACCTTCGTCGCCATCGTCGATCACACAAGCTTCGCCGAAGCGGGTCGTCACCTGGCCCGCACCCAGGCCTCGGTCACTCAACACATGCAACGCCTGGAACAGCAGGTGGGCGTGGCGCTGCTGCGCAAGCAGGGCCGGCACAAAGCCCTCACCGACGCCGGCCGGCAGCTGCTGCGCCATGCCCGGCAGATGCTCGCACTCAACGACGAGGCCCTCGCCGGCCTGCGCCAGGATGGCCTGAGCGGCGTGCTGCGGATCGGTTCGCCGCACGACATCGCCGACACCATCCTGCCACCGCTGCTCGGCCATATCGCCCGTTCGGCGCCGAACCTGCGCCTGGAGATAGACGTCGGCCGTAGCCCGTTCCTGATGGACGACCTGCAGCGTGGCAAGGTCGACATGGTCATTTCCACCGTCAACGCCCCCGGCGTCGAGGGTTTCGCCTTGCGTACCTCGCCGGTGTGGTGGATCTGTGCAGCGCAGTACCAGCACATCCCCGGCGAACCGCTGCCGCTAGTGCTGGTGGACGAACCGAGCCTGTATCGCCGACTGGCCCTGGACGCCCTGGAACAGGCCGGCATCCCGTGGCGCCAGGCCTACCTGGCGTCCAACCTGATCGGCATCAAGGCTGCGGTGCGCGCAGGCTTGGGCATCACCGCGCGCAGCCAGGAAATGGTCGGCCCGGACATGCGTGTGCTCGGCCAGAGTGATGGCCTGCCGCCGTTGCCTGACGTCACCTATCACCTGTGGGTGCGGGCCAACACGGTCAACCCCCTGGTACGCCAGGCCTATGCCATGGTACGCGCCAGCGTGGGGCTGTGAGCCAATCGCCACGGCCGACCGCGATGCGCTAGAGTGGCGATCTCTCACCCGGTAAGGATGCCCCCATGCAATTCGCCCCCGCCATTCCCGTGCTGCGCATCTTCTCGGTCGACAAGGCCAAGGAGTTCTACCTCGATTTCCTGGGCTTCAGCCTCGACTGGGAACACCGCTTCGCCCCCGACCTGCCGCTGTACGCGCAAATACACCGCGACGGGCTGATCCTGCACCTGTCCGAGCACTATGGCGACGCCACGCCGGGCTCTACCGTGTTTGCCCGGGTCGAGGATCTGAAGGCGCTCGAAAGCGAACTGCTGGCCAAAAAGTACGGTTATTCACGCCCCGAAGCCGAGCGGGTGGACTGGGGGCTGCAAATGCAGATCCGTGATCCGTTCGGCAATTTGCTGCGGTTTTGTCAGCAGATTGGGGATGAATAACATTCCTGAAATCTCCCACACACTGTTTAGACACCCCTGAATAGGCTCAGCAGCGAAAGTTCTGCATTGTGCGCGCATCTGAAACAGATTCGGCACCAGTAAGGGACTTCGCTTGCAGGCTACAAGTACATATCACGTCGTCGGTCACCACGGGATCACGTTCCAAATCAATGAAGTGACCGTCCAACCCTCAGATCGAAGTCGCTTGAACCAGCTTTGCTTAACTGCAGCCCGTCAAGACAACTATCGCGTTATCGACCTCATCCTCGAGGTCTACGATCGCATGCAGGCAAATGACAGACCATGCTGGCTGCGCGTAGCTATCTCCTCCCCCGTTTCTCGAAGCCAGGCTGACCTGCTGAACGAGCTGCGCAACAGCGCCGGCGCTTTGTTCGGAAGCGCGGTCAGCACCCCCATCGGAACCATTACGCCAATAGGCGGCTTTGTAGTAGGGGGCTTGGTCGGCTCCTATGTCACCAGCCGCATCCCTACATTCCATTCCGGCGACAGAATCGTCAGTATTCAAGCCCAAGTCCAAGGCGGCATAGGACCCCAGCGCACCATCAAGAGCCTGATCATCAACAGCCGAGCAGCATGATGAACGATCTGATCAGCATCGCCTTCTTGTCACTGATTGCGTTCCTCACAGACAGAACCCTTCGTCGTCCAAACAGGCGCAAGTGGACGGGCATCGTTCTAATGTCATGCGCCATTGCAAGCCTTTTCTTTCTCGGACATGTGACATTGCTGGGCATCCCAGGATTTCTATGGCCTATATTTCTGGCCGCCACAGGAATCCACTTGCTTACCCATCAGACGAAATATTGTTCCGATGTAGATCCGTGATCCGTTCGGCAATTTGCTGCGGTTTTGTCAGCAGATTGGGGACCACTGAACAGCACGCAGAGCGGCGATCCGGGTTGAGCCCTTTACCTGGGCCCTCCTGACCATTACCCTTGGCACCGCTACTCATTCACGAGGTGTTCGTCCAATGCGCCACTAATGCCGCCGTCCCCTTCGACGGCCAATCTTCAGCCCCTGCTTACAGGTGGGGATGTTGTGGCATGCGTGGAGTTACCCATGACGAATACGTCGATCCTGACGCTCGAGAGCGTCTCCCTGACCTTGCCCGATGGCAGGTTGCTGTTTTCCGAACTCAATGAATCCTTCGACCAGCGGCGTACCGGGTTGGTCGGACGCAATGGCGTGGGCAAGAGCCTGCTGGGGCATATCCTTGCCGGCCTGCGCGCGCCCACTTCAGGGCGCTGTCGACGCATCGGCCGCGTCCACCATCTGGACCAGCAGAGCATCCACCGCAGCGCGACGGTTGCCGAGTTGGCCCAGGTCGCCCCGGTAGTCCAGGCCCTCGAGCGCATTGAAGCAGGCAGCACCGCCCCCAACGACTTCGACCTGGTCGCGGATCGCTGGGATGTTCGCGAGCGCTTTCGGGCATTGCTCGACCGACAAGGCTTTGCCAGCGTCGACCTACAGCAAGCCCCAGCCACGCTCAGCGGCGGCCAGGCGATGGGCATCGCCCTGCTCGGTGCGTGGGCCAGTGATGCCGACTTCCTGATCCTTGACGAGCCCAGCAACCACCTGGACCGCTGCGCTCGCGCCAATCTCCTGGAAATGATCCAAGCTTGGGACAAAGGCCTGCTGGTGATCAGCCATGACCGCACACTATTGGCCTCCATGGAACGTATCGTGGAGCTTTCATCGCTCGGGCTGCAGGCATTCGGCGGCAACTACGCGTTCTACGCCGAGCAGAAAATGCACGCCCAAGCCCGGGCCGAGCAGGCGCTTGCGCGTGCCAAACAGCAACAGCAACGCCAGGCCCGCGAACTGCAACGCCAGCACGAGAATCTCGTGCGGCATCAGGCGCAAGTAGGGCATCAAGCCAAGCATGCCAACCAGGCGAAGATCCTCATTGATCGCCAGCAGCAACGTAGCCAGGTGAGCGCCGGCAAGCAACGGCGCGACCAGCAGGCTACACATCAAGCGCTGCACGAACAGGTCCGGGAGGCTGCGCGACAGGTCGAGCGACACACGGCGATCACCCTGCACGCGCCGACACCCGCACGTCATCGCGGGCGCGGAGTACTGCGACTAGACGCGCTGTGCCTGCCACGGGGCACAGCTACCCCGCTGAGCCTGAGCCTGTCACTTGGTGAGCGCCTGGGGCTGCTTGGGGCCAATGGCAGCGGAAAGTCCACGTTATTGCGGCTGCTGGCCGGAGAGCTACAGGCCACAGCAGGCACCCTGCAAATCAGCGGCGACGTTGCCCTGCTCGACCAGCATTGCAGTCAGTTGACGCCTGGGCTGTCGCTGCTCGAGCACCTGCGCCAGGGCAACGCTGCCCTTTCACAGGCACAGATGCGAACCCGTCTTGCCCAACTGGGCCTGGACGCCGCCCGAATAGAGCTGCCCAGCACACTGCTCAGTGGCGGGGAGCGCATCAAGGGTGCGATGGCTGCAGTGCTGTACCGCGAGCAACCGGTGGACCTGTTGCTGCTCGACGAACCCAACAACCACCTGGACCTGCCTTCGCTGCAGGCACTGGAAACCATGCTGGAGCAGTTCTCTGGCGCCCTGCTGGTCGCCTCCCACGACAGCCTATTCCTTGAATGCCTGCACCTTGATGGATGCCTCG
The DNA here is from genome assembly GCF_014268985.1 of Pseudomonas sp. RW10S2. Classification (NCBI taxonomy): domain Bacteria; kingdom Pseudomonadati; phylum Pseudomonadota; class Gammaproteobacteria; order Pseudomonadales; family Pseudomonadaceae; genus Pseudomonas; species Pseudomonas sp. RW10S2. Next base: position 96,822 of record NZ_JABWRO010000001.1, read on the forward strand.
ACCTGGGCTGAACGACGAAGCGTCCAGGGCAATTCATGACTGGCCGTTCCCCATCCTCTGCGGATGTATTATCGTGGCGAGGTGCGCATTTAAAAGCAGCCCGAGCGATCGGGCCTCTGCAAGACAATAGAGGGTGTCATGAGCAACGAGATCAACTGGGACAAGCTGGGCTTCGACTACATCAAGACCGACAAGCGCTACCTGTCCGTGTGGCGCAACGGCGAGTGGGACAAAGGCACCCTGACCGACGACAACGTGCTGCACATCAGCGAAGGCTCGACTGCCCTGCACTACGGCCAGCAATGCTTCGAGGGCCTGAAGGCCTACCGCTGCAAGGATGGCTCGATCAACCTGTTCCGCCCGGACCAGAACGCCGCCCGCATGCAGCGCAGCTGTGCCCGCCTGCTCATGCCGCACGTGCCGACCGATGTGTTCATCGAGGCGTGCAAGCAGGTGGTCAAGGCCAACGAGAAGTTCGTTCCGCCGCACGGCAAGGGTGCCCTGTACCTGCGTCCGTTCGTGATCGGCACCGGTGACAACATTGGCGTGCGTACCGCGCCGGAGTTCATTTTCTCGGTGTTCGCCATCCCGGTAGGCTCGTACTTCAAAGGCGGCATGAAGCCGCACAACTTCCAGATCTCCAGCTTCGACCGTGCCGCCCCACAGGGCACCGGCGCAGCCAAGGTCGGGGGCAACTACGCCGCCAGCCTGCAACCGGGTTCCGAAGCGAAGAAAGCCAACTTCGCCGACGCCATCTACCTGGATCCGCTGACCCACACCAAGATCGAGGAGGTCGGTTCGGCCAACTTCTTCGGCATTACCGCCAACAACGAGTTCGTCACGCCAAAATCGGCCTCGGTACTGCCAGGTATCACTCGCCTGTCGCTGATGGAACTGGCGCAATCGCGCCTGGGCCTGACCGTGATCGAAGGCGATGTCGAAATCAGCAAGCTCGATCGCTTCATCGAAGCGGGCGCTTGCGGTACGGCCGCAGTGATCACCCCGATCGGTGGTATCGAGTACAACGGCAAACTGCACGTGTTCCACGACCTGGAAAAGGTCGGCCCGGTCACCCAGAAGCTCTACAACGAGCTGACCGGCATCCAGAGCGGTGACGTCGAAGCGCCGGCGGGCTGGATCATCAAGGTCGCCTGAGGCGTCGCCTTGCAATGAAAACGGGGCGTGTCAGCGATGGCACGCCCCGTTTTCATTGCTGTCAGGGCCAGTCTCTGTGCGGGAAAAGCCGATACTGGCACCATGCCCCCGATAGATGAATTTTTCTTAAATCGCCGTTTGTCTATTCTTTGGCACAATCAGTCATCCAATCGCCGCCCAGGTACTAGCATGCCCCGCGTACTGACCATCGAAGACGACGCCGTCACCGCCCAGGAAATCGTCGCCGAACTTTCCAGCCACGGGCTGGAAGTCGACTGGGCAGACAATGGCCGCGAAGGCCTGGCCAAGGCTATTGCCGGCGGCTATGACCTGATCACCGTGGACCGGATGCTCCCGGAAGTCGACGGCCTGACCATTGTCACCACCCTGCGCAGCCTGAAGATCGCCACGCCAATCCTGATGATCAGCGCCCTGTCCGATGTCGACGAACGCGTGCGCGGCCTGCGTGCCGGCGGCGACGACTACCTGACCAAACCTTTCGCCTCTGACGAAATGGCGGCCCGTGTCGAAGTGCTGCTGCGGCGCAACAGCGTACCCATGACCCAGACCCGCCTGCAGGTCGCCGACCTGGAGCTGGACCTGATCAGCCATGAAGCCCGACGCGGCCAGAGCAGCCTGAACCTGCTGCCAACCGAATACAAACTGCTCGAATTCCTGATGCGCCACTCCGGGCAGGTCATCACTCGCATGATGATCTTCGAGGAAGTCTGGGGCTATCACTTCGATCCAGGCACCAACCTGATCGACGTCCACATCGGTCGTCTGCGCAAGAAGATCGATCCACCCGGCCAGACACCGCTGATCCGAACCGTACGGGGCTCCGGTTATGCCATTGCTGAACCCGTCTAAAGGCTGGAGCTCCTCGACCAGCCGCCTGCTGGCGCTGTACAGCTTCCTGTTCGTGGCCTGGAGCAGCATCCTCATGGGGGTGCTGTACTTCGAGGTCACCAGCTATCTGAACAAGCTGACCCGCCACTCCATGCTGCAACGCCAGCACCTCTTCGCGCACATGACCGGCAAGCAGCTGGACGATGCACTGATCGCCAGCCAGGCCTTCGAAGAACGCAGCTTCGACGCCTACGGCCTGTTCGACCCGCAACTCAACCCCATCGGCGGTCGTATCCGCTCGATCCCGGCGGAGTTGGGCCTGGATGGCAAGGTTCACGAACTCAAGCGTTGCCTGGATGCCGACGATCCGCACTTGCCGCGCGACAGCTGCGATGCCGTGGCGATCCATATCCCCGATGGCCGCTGGCTGGTGCTGGTGCGCGACAACGGCTCGTTGTTCGTGGTGACTCGGATCATTCTGCACGCACTGCTCTGGGGGATTTCACTGACGCTGATTCCCGGTTTCGCCGGCTGGTACCTGCTACGCAGGCGCCCGCTCAAGCGTATCCGCGCGGTACAGGCCAGCGCCGAGCTGATCGTCGCCGGCGACCTCACCCACCGCTTGCCGCTGTCGGCACGGCGTGACGAGCTGGACATGCTGGCCGCGATCGTCAACGCCATGCTCGACCGCATCGAACGGCTGATGCACGAGGTCAAGGGTGTCTGCGACAACATTGCCCACGACCTGCGCACGCCGCTGACCCGCCTGCGGGCCCAGCTCTACCGCATTCGCCAGCAGAGTGGAGCGAACTCGCCGGAAGCCGAAGCGCTGGATCAGGCCATCAGCGAGACCGACACCCTGATGGCACGCTTCCGCGGCCTGCTGCGCATCAGCGAGCTGGAAGACCGCCAGCGCCGCGCAGGGTTCGTCGAGCTTGATCCGCACAATTTGCTGGTGGAGCTGCACGACTTCTACCTGCCGCTTGCAGAGGATGGCAGCATTCGACTGCAATTGGAGCAGCCTGTGCAACTGCCCGCGCTGCACGGCGACCGGGAGCTGCTGTTCGAGGCCTTGGCCAACCTGGTCGGCAATGCCATCAAGTTCACCCCAGAGGGTGGGCAGGTACGGATCCAGGCACGGCAGGACGACGATGGCGTGCATATCGCCATCGAGGACAGCGGGCCAGGGATTCCGGAACAGGAGCGGGCGGCGGTGCTCAAGCGCTTCTATCGCAGCGAGGAAGGCCATCGTCACCCAGGGTTCGGGCTGGGGTTGTCGATCGTCGCAGCGATCGTCGACCTGCACGGGTTCGGACTGGAAGTGGGCAGTAGCGAGCTAGGCGGGGCGAAGTTGGTACTGCACTGCTCGACTACCTGAAAAGCATCGCGGGACAAGTCGGAGCGGCGGTTCGGCGCCACGACATGTCCCGCGATAGGGCTGCAGGGCAGCCCTCGAGCTGTATCAGTCAGCCAGACGCCAGGTGGTGGTGCCTTTGCTGTCTTCCAGCACCACACCCATGGCAGTCAGTTGATCGCGAATGCGATCGGACTCCGCCCAGTTCTTGTCCGTACGCGCCTGCAGACGCGCCTGGATCAAGGCTTCGACCTCGGCAGCATCGACACGGCCTTCGGCACCGGCACGCAAAAAGTCGTCGGCATCCAGTTGCAGCACACCCAGCACATCACCCAGCTCACGCAGGCGACCGGCAAGGCCTGCCGCTGCATCAGCGTCGCTGTCGCGCAGGCGGTTGATCTCTCGCACCAGGTCGAACAGCACGGCGCAGGCTTCAGGGGTGCCGAAGTCATCGTTCATCGCCACGCTGAACCGCTCGACGAACGCCTCGCCACCCTTGGCGGCTACGCGCGGCAGGCCACGCAGTGCGTGATAGAAACGCTCCAGGGCGCCCTTGGCATCGCGCAAGCTGTCTTCTGAGTAGTTGATGGCGCTGCGGTAGTGGCTGGCCACCAGCAGGTAACGCACCACCTCCGGGTGGTACTTCTCGAGCACGTCACGAATGGTGAAGAAGTTGTTCAGCGACTTCGACATCTTCTCGCCATTGATACGAATCATGCCGCAGTGCATCCAGGCCGCCGCATAAGGCTTGCCGGTGGCCGCCTCGCTCTGGGCGATCTCGTTCTCGTGGTGCGGGAACTCGAGATCGCTGCCACCACCGTGGATGTCGAAGCTCTCGCCCAGGCAGCAGGTGGACATCACCGAGCACTCGATGTGCCAGCCCGGACGGCCCGGGCCCCAGGGCGAATCCCAGCTCGGCTCGCCCGGCTTGGCGCCCTTCCACAGGACGAAGTCCAGCGGATCCTGCTTGGCCTCGTCGACCTCGATGCGCGCGCCGATACGCAAGTCTTCGATCTTGCGTCGCGACAGCTTGCCGTAGCCGACGAACTTGCCGACGCGGTAGTACACGTCGCCATTGCCCGGTGCGTAGGCATAGCCCTTGTCGATCAGGGTCTGGATCATCGCGTGCATGCCAGGAATGTGATCGGTGGCACGCGGCTCCAGGTCCGGCTTGAGGATGTTCAGGCGCCGCTCATCCTCGTGCATGGCATCGATCATGCGCGCAGTCAGCTCATCGAAGCGCTCGCCGTTTTCGTTGGCGCGGTTGATGATCTTGTCGTCGATGTCGGTGATGTTGCGTACGTACGTGAGCTCATAGCCGCTCTTGCGCAGCCAACGGGTAATCAGGTCGAACGCCACCATGCTGCGACCATGGCCCAGGTGGCAGTAGTCGTACACGGTCATGCCGCAGACGTACATGCGCACCTTGTTGCCATCCAGGGGTTTGAAAACTTCCTTGGTCTTGCTCAGGGTGTTGTAGATGTTAAGCACGAGGATTCCTTAGCTGCCCCACGAATCGCGCAGGGTCACGGTGCGGTTGAACACCGGGCGACCCGGCTGGCTGTCTTTCAGGTCGGCGCAGAAGTAGCCTTCGCGCTCGAACTGGAAGCGATCTTCTGGCTGGGCCTGGCCCAGCGAAGGCTCGGCACGACAACCCGTCAGCACCTGCAGCGATTGCGGATTGATGTTTTCAAGGAAGCTGCCGCCCTCATCGGTTTTCTCCGGGTTGGGCGAGCGGAACAGGCGGTCGTACAGGCGCACCTCGCACTCGACGCTGGCGGCGGCCGGCACCCAGTGGATCACGCCCTTGACCTTGCGGCCCTCGGGGTTCTTGCCCAGGGTGTCCGGATCGTACGAGCAGCGCAACTCGACGATATTGCCCTCGGCATCCTTGATCGCCTCGTCGGCACGAATCACGTAGCTGCCGCGCAGGCGCACCTCGCCGGCTGGCTCCAGGCGCTTGTACCCCTTGGGCGGCTCTTCCATGAAGTCATCACGGTCGATGTACAGCTCACGGGCGAACGGCAGGACGCGCACGCCCATGTCTTCCTTCGGGTGGCGCGGCAATTCGAGTTGCTCGACCTGGCCTTCTGGATAGTTGGTGATCACCACCTTCAGCGGACGCAGTACGCACATGGCGCGCGGCGCGGTGCGGTCGAGGTCGTCACGGATGCTGAACTCGAGCATCGACATGTCGACCACGCCATCGGAGCGGTTGGTGCCGACCATGTCGCAGAAGTTGCGGATCGAGGCCGGGGTGTAGCCACGACGGCGGTAGCCCGAGAGCGTGGACATGCGCGGATCGTCCCAGCCCTCGACGTGCTGCTCGTCCACCAGTTGCTTGAGCTTGCGCTTGGAGGTGATGGTGTAGTTCAGGTTCAGGCGGCTGAACTCGTACTGGCGTGGATGCGCCGGTACCGGCAGGTTGTCGAGGAACCAGTCGTACAGCGGACGATGGCCTTCGAACTCCAGGGTGCAGATCGAGTGGGTGATGCCCTCGATGGCGTCCGACTGGCCGTGGGTGAAGTCGTAGTTGGGGTAGATGCACCACTTGTCACCGGTCTGGTGGTGGTGGGCATGGCGGATGCGGTAAAGAATCGGGTCGCGCAGGTTCATGTTCGGCGAGGCCATGTCGATTTTGGCACGCAGCACACGCTCGCCGTCCTTGAACTCGCCGGCCTTCATGCGTGCGAACAGGTCGAGGTTCTCCTCGACGCTGCGCTCGCGGAACGGGCTGTTCTTTCCGGGCTGGGTCAGGGTGCCGCGATACTCCTTGGCCTGCTCGGGGGTGAGGTCGCACACGTAGGCCTTGCCGCGCTTGATCAGCTCGACCGCCCAGTCGTGCAACTGGTCGAAATAGTCGGAAGCGAAGCGCACCGGACCTGTCCACTCGAAGCCCAGCCACTTGACATCACGCTGGATGGCGTCGATGTACTCCTGGTCCTCCTTGGCCGGGTTGGTGTCGTCGAAACGCAAGTGGCAGACGCCACCGAACTCCTGGGCCAGACCGAAGTTGACGCAGATCGACTTGGCGTGGCCGATGTGCAGATAACCGTTCGGTTCCGGCGGGAAGCGGGTGACGATACTGCTGTGCTTGCCCGAGTCCAGGTCAGCCTGGACGATCGGTCGCAGGAAGTTCGCAGGGACGGCGGGGGCGCCTTTGGCAGCGGCGTTGGTCGCGTTGTCGGTGGGCTTGCTCATAGGATCCTTGAATGCAGATGTCCGGTCCGGGTAGGCCGATTGAATCAAAGGGCCTATCATAGCCGAAGCAGTCAAGCTGCTGACAGCCGGGCACCGACAAACTGGCGCGATTTCTCGCAGCGTTTTGTCGCCAGCTGGCAAAATGGCCGCCGCGCGCCTTGTGTCGCCGCCGCCAGATCCTGCGTCAGGTACAGTACGCGACCTGTGCACCCTATTCTCGAATGCCTTGAAAGAGCGAATTTCAGCATGTCCAAAGTCAAACTGAGCACCAACCACGGCGACATCGTTCTGCAACTGAACGCCGAAAAAGCCCCGAAAACCGTCGAGAACTTCGTTCAGTACGTCAAGGACGGCCACTTCGACGGCACCGTGTTCCACCGTGTGATCAAGGGTTTCATGATCCAGGGCGGCGGCTTCGAGCCTGGCATGAACCAGAAGAAAACCCGCGCCAGCATCGAAAACGAAGCCGACAACGGCTTGAAGAACACCAAGTACAGCATCGCCATGGCCCGCACCATGGAGCCGCACTCGGCCTCGGCGCAGTTCTTCATCAACGCTTCCGACAACGACTTCCTCAACCACAGCGGCAAGAACGTGCAGGGCTGGGGCTACGCGGTATTCGGCGAAGTGACCGAAGGCCGTGAAGTGGTCGATGCCATCGAGAAAGTCGCCACCGGTTCCAAGGCTGGCCACCAGGACGTGCCGAAGGACGACGTGATCATCGAGAAAGCCGAGATCATTGAGTGATCCTGCTGATCTCCGATCTGCACCTGCAAGAAGAACGCCCGGACATTACCCGGGCGTTTCTAGATCTGCTCGATGGGCGGGCGCGGCACGCCAAGGCGCTGTACATCCTTGGCGACTTCTTCGAAGCCTGGATCGGCGACGATGCCATGACGCCCTTCCAGCAATCGATCTGTCAGGCACTGCGCACGCTGTCCGACAGCGGCACAGCCATCTACCTGATGCACGGCAACCGCGACTTTCTCATCGGGCAGGACTTCTGCAAGGCCGCTGGCTGCACCCTGCTGGCCGACCCCAGCGTGGTTGAGCTGGGCGGTGAGCCGGTACTGCTGATGCATGGCGACACCTTGTGCACCCGCGACGTCGCCTACATGAAGCTGCGCCGCTACCTGCGCAACCCGCTGAGCCTCTGGATCCTGCGTCACTTGCCGCTGTCCACGCGCCAGAAGCTGGCACGCAAGCTGCGCAGTGAAAGCCAGGCGCAGACGCGGATGAAGAACACCGAAATCGTCGATGTCACCCCCGACGAAGTGCCCAAGGTGATGAGCGAGCACAATGTGCGTACGCTGATCCACGGCCATACCCACCGCCCTGCCCTGCACAAGCTGGTGGTCGAAGGCCAGCCGGCGCGACGCATCGTACTGGGAGACTGGGATCGCCGAGGCTGGGCGCTGCAGGTGGACGACCAGGGCATGCACCTGGCGCCATTCGAATTTTCCTGATGTGCAGCGACCCTGAGGTGGTTTGCGCCACCGCAGGGCCACTGATTCCGCCTATTTTCCCGTGCTGACCAACGCCTGCTCATCCCGTTCGCGCACGACATACTGGCGATACTGAGGATCGGACGTGATCTGCGCCTCGGTAAACGGAATCGGCGCCAATTGCCCGGCAGCAAAGGCACGCGTCTGGTCGAAGGCATGCACCGAGGCCGACTCGCTCGACAGTGAAAACGCCAGCAGCCCCTGAGCCTGAGGCCCCTGTTCGGTGAAGCTGACCAGTTGCAGGTAGCTGGTACCGCTGACCACCAGACGCTTCCCTGCCCCATGGGGCACACTGACCATGGCGTTATAGATCCCCAGCTCCTGCGGGCCACCAGGCACCGGCGTGCCGTCCAGCGCCTGCTGGACCTGCCCCCACTGCTGTTCTTGCACCATGCCGCCTTCCTGAACCTGCGCCAACGAAGCCAGCGCCGCCTCGCGGAGCAGCTTGCGCACTGCCGCTTGCTCTACCGCAAGACCGCGCGGCGTGTGCTGCGGATCGGCCGGATCGAACGCCACACGCCAGATGTGTGGCTGGTCGCCCAGCGTCTCCATGATGTTGGCAAAATGCACAAGCCCCATGCCGCTATCAGTGCCGGCCTTGCCGTTCCAGGCCTTGAGGCTCGCGCACAGCGTCTGCAGCTCGCTTTCGGCACCTTTGCACCAGTCCAGCAGCGCTGGCAGCACCTGACTGGCCAGATACACCTCGTCGTCCATCACCATTCGCTGCAGCTCCGGCACACCGAGCTTGTCGCGGCCTTGCAGGCGCTGCAAGGCAAAGCGGGTGCGCATGCCCAAGGGCTGGTCTTCACGGCTGACCAGCGGCGAGAAGCCGGTCAGTGGCTGGGCCGGGTTGACCTGCCAGGCCGAGTCGTTGGAGTTCTGCACGAAGTCCCCGCGTTCAAGGCTTGGTTGCAGGCGCGCCGGAAAGATTCCAGGTTGTGCGGCATCGGCGTCGATCTTCCACTGGCATGCGCTGCGCGAACCATCCAGGACCACCAACGGCCCCGCCAGCGACGGGTCGCTGCACTGGGCAAGCAGGGCCTTGTCGACATACGGCACCACAGACTGATTCAGGTACAGCGCACGGCCACCGGCATCCACTGCCAGGGTATTGACCCAGGGAATACCCTGCAGCTTGGCCACCGAGGCCTTGAGGCCATCGATGTCCTTGGCGCGGTTGATCCCGTACCACTGCTCGAGCACTCGCGTGTTATCGAGATTGGCATCGCGCAGGCTGTAGGCATAGTGGCTATCCCAGTCCAGGCGCCCCGGCCACTGCACCACAGGTCCGAACTTCGAGACATGGACCTGGCGCTGCACCTGACTGAGCGTTCCATCTACCCCCCTCACCGCAACAGTGATGGTCTGCTGTTCGAGCGGCAGCGACTGGCCATCAAGCAGGTAGCGGGTGGGATCCTTCGGATCGAGCTGCAGGCGGTAGAGGGTGAAGTGCTTGGAGGTGTCGACCGTGTGGGTCCAGGCCAGGTCGCGGTTGAAGCCGATATTGATCACGGGCAACCCCGGCAGCGCCGCCCCCATGACATCGAGTTGCCCAGGAATGGTCAACTGCATCTGGTAGAACCGCAGGCCTCCCACCCAAGGGAAGTGCGGGTTGGCAAGCAACAAGCCGCGCCCATTGGCCGAACGCTGTGCACCGACGGCCACGGCGTTGCTGCCGCGCTCGCTGGCGAACGCCTGCTGACGCGCCAGGGCCACGCTGTAGTCGGCCTTGGGCCTGTGCATGGCAAGGCTCGGCGGCGTCGCCGCGACCACCGCTTCGGCGAACTGGCCGATGCCCCCTTCAGCCAGCAGTCGGCGGGTCAGCTTCACCAGGTCCAGGCTGGTGATTGGCCTGACCCAGTCGCCCGCCCCGCATTCCACCGGCAGCCCCTGGGCCTTGCGCTCGGCAAGCGCTCGGTTGTAGCCGGCAGCGTAGCCCTCCAGACGATCGCGAATTGACGCCGACTGCGCCTGGAGGAATCCGTTGACCGCCACATTGTCGTTCAGCCAGGTGAAGAACAGGTCGCTGTCGAGGTTGTCGCGCTGCTCGACCGTCTTGCCTTCGGCACCGAAATACTTCGACCGCTCACCATTGACCGTAAGCACTTCGCCAGCCAGCAGGCACAGGTTGTCCTGGGCGTAGGCGTAGCCGATGCCATAACCCAGGCCACGCTCGTCGCTGGCCAGGATGTGCGGCACACCGAAGCTGGTGCGACGGATCTGCGCCGAAGCATCGCCGGCAACTTCCCGCGCCTGCACGCCGGCGGCAGCGGTGGCGAGCACGATGGCCAGGCCAAGGCAGGACAAGGGACGCGATAGTGTGATCACGGGCACTCCTGGGGAATGAGAGGTCATCCCGATCAGACGAGCGGCCGGATGAAAATTTTACGTATTGCGCTGCGCGAGAACGTCTTGAAAAGGACGTGGCAGTTTTTTTTCAGCAAGAACTGCAGTTTTCCCGCGCTCATTCGTCCTAGTAGTTAGGTACTCATGATTTCGGGACAGTCCACGAAAAGGAGCATTCACATGTACAACCCGCAACTGCAGCCGCAGCGCCAGCACACCGCTGACCGTGCAACGCCGCAAGACAGCGCTGGCGCACAGGAACGGATCGGCAACGAACAGATCCGCGAGCTGCTGCGCGCCTACGGTCTGCGCACCAGCCTGATCCGCCTGAAGGTCATCGATGCGCTGCATTCGGCCGATCGCAGCGGGCGCAGCATCGGCGTGCGCGGGGTACATGCGCAGTTGGAGCAACTGGATATCCCGCTGTCATTCCTCAGTGTGCGCGAAGTGCTCAAGCGACTCTGCACCGAGGGCGTCATCAGCCTGGGCGATGACAAGTGCTACAGCCTCCAGCCCGCAGCCCGCGCCGTGCTGGAACAGAACGCCTTGCGCTGAATCCCGGGCCGGCCAGGACGGCCGGCTCGCCTGTCTCAGGACTTGACCTTGCGCCGCATGATGCCGTTGATCACCACGACGACCACGGCGATACCAATGGCCAAATACTGGAAGGTCTGCTCGCTGATCGTGCCCTGTTTCTGCAGATAGCTCAGGCCGAACATCACCCCCATCATCACCGCGATGATGAGAATCGAATATTTGAAGCGCTGCATGTGTGTCATCGGCAATTCCTTGGAACATCGGGGACAAAAAAGCTCGTCACGAGCCGGCCACATGATACATGGCCAAATCCAGGTGCGATGCATTTCCTGCTGAGCTTCACCGCTCAAGATTGAAAACATGGACGCCCGGCTCATGCCCTGGAGCACCCATGACAAGACCCTTCCTGCTTTGCACCCTGATAGTTGTCCCGCTCACCTTCGCCCACGCCATTGACACCAGCACCCTGCCCCGCGAACAGCTGCTCGAACTCGGCGCACGCCTCGAAGCCACCAGCAGTAACAACCAGTGGCAGCAACTGTGGCAGCAAGTGCGTGGCAGCGGCTTGCTGCAGGCGCAGCCAGGCCAGTTGCACTTCGTCCTCCAACCCTCGGAACTGCCGGTCCTGGCCAGGTTGACCCTGGCACAGGCGCAGCAGGTGGAGGCGTTCGCCAGCACCCATGCGCGCTACCGCCGGGTATTCAGCCCGCAAGTCATAGGCTATCGCGGCGGCCAGGCGCTCGAAGCGCTGTGCGTGGACGTGGACTGGCGCGCACTCCCCGCCGGCGCGGTAGACAACCCTCAGCACTATCTGGGCGTGGTAAGCCTGCGTAAAGCCTATCCCTGTGAATGAAATGGGTGGGCACACCCTTGGAGCACAACCAAAAACTCGATCGCGATAGATCAAGACCTACAGCGAAATCATGGATCAACTTCCTACGTAAAAGCTCGCCTCTGCCTGCAAGAGACGCGCTACTGAAACTACAAAGCATGGGCCACTTGGCGCCTAGGAATGACTGGGAGGGGTGGCTGAGAATCTCTGCACACCAACCGTGCAGGCTTCAAAGACAAAAGGAAATCGCATATGGAACTGCCAGATCTGACTGCAATCGATGTCACTCTATTACCCCATTCGCGGCAATCACTGATCGAGTGCGTCGGCCTTGAAAATGCTTACCGGCTGACGTGCGCCTACGGTGGCCGCCCCAAGTACATCCCCAAACATCGGGACCGTACACGGCTGGCCGAGCTGTTGCCGGCAGAAGCACTGGACGCACTGATCAAGCGCTACGCTGGTGTCGCACTGGAGATCCCCAAGGCCGATCACTTCCAGCGCCAGTTGCGCAATCTGCAAATTCAGAAAGAAAGCGCCAGCGGGCTGTCGCGCAGCCTGCTCGCAGACAAGTACGGACTGAGCCTGCGTCAGATTGGCAACATCCGGCGCCAAGACAATCACCCCCACTGAAAACAGACCTGAACGGTCACCACCCACCAAGGAGTAATGCCTATGTCCATTGACAGCAGCCTGATCGGCTCCGTCATCAACTCTCTGCCCATGGACCGAATGATCGCCGGCCCCTTGCAGGCCATGGTCCAGGCGCAGGTCACCGCGAGCAAGTCATACGCCGACTTCCTCATGAATGTCTGCATCCAGGACGGCAAGGCAGTCGCCATCCAGTTCGACTACGACGAAACCGTCGTCGGTGAGGATGGCGAGTACAAAGGCGTCGTTGCCAAGAGCATGAAGGTGCCGCTGCTGGCGGCCATCACCCACCCGAACATTGCCATCGACGAGGGCAAGATCGAGTTCGAGATGACCATCAACCAGATGGCCGAGGATCGATCCGCCAAGGATATGGAAGGCAGCATGGAGGCCTCGCTCGGTTGGGGACCTTTCAAGCTGAATGTGAAAGGCAGTGTAAGCCACAAGTCGGAACAAACCCGCAAGACCGATACCCGAGCGCGCTATGCCTTCAACACCACCGTGCGCCGCCAGGAACCACCGGAAGCCCTCATGCGCGTGATGGAATTCCTCACCGATGCCGCAACCAAACCTACCGTGCTCGCCAGCGCAGAACTGCGCAGTACCGACAACATCTCCAGCGAAGATACCCTGCCCGGCGCAGAGAAACCCTCCGCAACGCCATGATGCCCAGCGCCGTGCCCCGTCCCCACCTGCCGCAGGTCTCCGCCCGGACACCTGCGGCATCAGCACTGGAGACCGATGATTGGATCAGCCCTGCGAACACCCTCAACCGACGCCCATGACTTCCACCGACCTGCGCGACATCACGCGCGGACTCCAGGAAGCCGCCGCGGCAACCAATACTCTGATTGCCCAACAGTACCTCAGACTCTTCGATCAGTTCTTCGACGTGGACGCCGAGCAGCCCGGCATGCCGATGCGTGCCAAGATGGTCGAAGTGGCGATGGACGACACGCACACCCTGCGCATCCCACTGATTGCCCTGGTGTCTGCCAAGGGCCTGGCCCTGGAGCGCATGCAGGTCGACCTGTCGGTTCACGTGAAGAACGCACAGGCCCGCCAGGAAGTGCTGCAGCAGGCGAACGAGACCACTTCGTGCTCGCACTTCAAAGTCACCGTGGGCGCCCAGGCGCGCCGTGGCGAAGGACGCGACCCCGACGAAGTACAGATCCGCATGCAGTTCCAGGCCTGCGAGCCGCCCGAAGCGATCAACCGGCTGATCGAGGAGTACACCAACCTGATCCTGCCTCTGCGCACACCGCCCAAACCCACCCCGGAGCCGGGCGCGGACAGCAACCAGTTCATAGAAGCCGCCACTGTCCGCCGAGCGGGTCAGAAGTCGCGTTTGTAGAAGATGTCCAGCGAGCTCGCCAGCCCGCTGGCGGCCTCCAGATAGACCTTCTTGCTCAGTTTGTACCGCAGTGCAATGGTGTTGGCCGGCTCGAACACACCGACCCCATAACGCAGGCTGAGGCGCTCGGTCAGGTTGCCGCTGGCCACCACGTTGGTCTTGTTGCCCGAACCTTCGGTATCGAGTTGGAAATCATCGATCCCCAGGCTCGAGGCCAGGCTGCCGGTAATCCCGGCGCTCCCGGCAAGGCCCAGGCCCAAGGCCGCTTCAGCCAGCATGTTGTTATCCTCGCCCGAGTTGCCCAGGGGACGTCCCAGCACGAGATACGACAACGCCTGCTCCTGGCTCATGGCCGGCTCCGAGAACACTTGGGTGGTCGGCTGCTCGGCACTGCCGCTCAGGCGAATACCCGCGATGACGTCGTCGACCTTGCGAATCGCTTCGATGTCCAGGTATGGCTGATCGAGGGGGCCTGCGAACAGCAGGCGCGCACGGCGAATGGTCAGGCGCTGGCCATAGGCCCGATAGCGACCGTCGGCCAGGCTCAGCTCACCACGCGTATCCAGGTTGTCACCGATGTGCACATGGCCCAGCAGATTGGCGGTCAGGCCGAAGCCGCTGAACGACAACTTGTCACGACCGACTTCGACATCGATGTCCATCGCGACCGCCATCGGCGGCGTGCCCTGTTCGGTCTGGTGGCCGACAATTACCGTGTCGTCGGAGACCTTCACCGTCGAAGGCGGCAGCTCGCGGACGGTGATCTTGCCCTTGGGTACCTGCACCTTGCCGGTCACTGCCAGCTTGTCGCCGGACAGACGAATGTTGAGATCCGGCGCAATCTCCAGAGCGGCATAGGGTTCAACGTTGACCGGAAGCTGCTGGCCCTGCAAACGCAAGTCGACAGCCAACGCCTGCCCCCAGGCCAACTCGCCGGTCAATTGCCCGCGACCGACCTCGCCACTTCGCCAATCACCGCTGATCCGTACCTGCTCCCCGGCGACGAGCGCACGCAGCGACAGGTCTTCCAGGCTGACCGGCAACTCGGCGCCACTGACATGCCCGCCGCTAAGCACCAGGTTGCCGTTGATCTGTGGCGCCAGCAAGGTACCTGACAAGCGCCCGTCTCCGTTGAGTTGCCCAGCCAGGCGCTCGACCATTGGCACGAAAGGCCGGGCGATCGACAGATCCAGCCCGGAAAGGCGAAACTCGCCAGAAAGCGGTTTGTCCCGGCCCAAGGGATCGATGCGTGTCGACAGGTTCAACTCACCCAACCGGTCGCCACGAAACGCCAGCGACGTGTCAACCCGCCGCGGAGCCAAGGTACTGTCCAGGCGGAGCGTCTGGTAGGGGAAGTCGATCCAGCGCCCTTTATCGCGGACCCGCAGCGTGCCGCCGCTGGCGTCGATGCGCACCGTGCCTTTGGGGCCGCTGGCCGGCATATCCAGGTTGATGTCGGCATTGAGCATGCCTTGCCAGGCGAAATCCTTCGGCAGCCACTGGGCCAGGCTGTCGATCGGGAACTGCTTGAGGTGGTAGCGCAAGCGTGGATCCGGCGCCAGGCGCTGATCCTCGCCACACAGGCTGGCAGCGCCAGAGCGCCAGCAATGTGCACCGAAGTCGAGCTGGCCGTTGGCCAGGCGTTGCAGGCGTGCGGGGGCTTGCAATTGCCAGTCCTGACCGCCCGCCTGGATACGCCCGCTGGCCAGGCGGCCACGCCAATCACCTTTACCGAGCGTGCCATCCAGTGCAAGGTCGAGCTTGAGCTGGGGTCCATTCAGCGCCACTGTCAGCGCCTGCTGACGGATATCACCTTTGCCCGTGGCATCAAGATTGCCCAAGGCGGTTTCACCCAGGCGGATATTGCCCACCTTGAGGGTGATCAGCCCACGCTGAGCGCTGTCCAGGCGTGCGTCGAGATCCAGACGCTGTATGCGGTTGTCAGCCTGGGCCAGCTGTTGCCCCTGAAGACTAAAGACACCCTGCGGCGCGGCCAGCGTGCCAGCAAGGTCGAGGCGGCCTTTGACCTGCCCCTGCAAACGCGGCCAGAGCTGGCCGAGGCGCGGCAGGTCGAGGTCGATGCGACCGGCCAGGCGCTGCTGCAGGCTGCCACTGCCGTTGATCCGGTTGTCGCCCAACTGGATCGCCAGCGCACCGAGCGTCCACGCCTCACCTGCACCTTTGGCATCAGCCTTAAGCACCGCCGGCTGGCCACGCAGGCGCCCCTTGAGGTCAAGTTGGGCCTCGAGCTGCAGACGCTCGCGCTTCAATTCGCCCTTGCTGCGCAAGGGACCTGCCAAAGTGCCCGGCAGCTCCGCCAGCCAATAGGCGGGGTCGAGCGCCGACAATTGCAGATCGACATCCCAGGTAATCGCGTCGGCAAAGCCCAGCGTCACGGCTCCCGACGCCTTGCCCTGGCCAGCAAGCAGTGCCAGCTGTGGCAGGCGCACCTGGGTCAGGTCGCCAGCGAACGGACTGGCCAGGCTGAACGCACCGGCCGGGCCATCGAGATCTCCCTTGAAATCACCGTTGTAGGTGCCGTCACGATAGTGCACCTGGGCATTGAAACGCTTGAGCGTAACTTGCGGTGCTTCGTCCATCGGGTACAGGCGCAGCCAGGGAAAGTCGAGCCAGTCGATCCTGGCATCGGCCGTCAGCCCTTGCTGCCAGTCGGCACTGGCCTGCAGCGCGAGTCGCTGTGTCTCACTGGCCGTGAGATCCAGTGTCTCGAGCCGGGCACCCTTGGCATCGACCTTGCCATTCAGGGCCAGGGCAATTGGCCCCTGCTCGGCCGGAAGGCTGGCCGTGCCCTTGAGCAGGTATCCCTTGAGCAGGTCACCCTTGGCCTGAAGGTTGACCTGGTTCAGTTGCAGCGGATCAGGTAACGAGGCAGATGGACGGAACGCTTGCGCGCGGATCTGCAGTGTCGCGGGCAGGTGATCGGCCAGCGCCTGCAGCTCACCCTCGAGCTGAGCCTCAAGGTAACCCGTGCTGGTGCCCTCGAGGGTCAAGGTCTTCTGCAGGTCGCCTTTGGCATTGAGCACCAATTGCCAGGCCTGACCATCCACTGCCGGCAACTGCAGCGTGGCATCGGCCTGAAGCGGCCAATCTCCCTGGGGCAGCAGGCTGCCCTGCAGGCTCAGGTGCAGGTCGTCACGCTGCAATTGCAGGGCGTCGATACGCAGGCCTTCGGTCGTCCAGTGGGCGGCCAGTTGCAGGTCGCCGAGCAGGTCGCTGCCATCCAGGCGTAATTGACCGACCTTGACCTCACCCAGCTCGATGGCGATCGGCAAACGCAACTCAGGCAGTTGCAACGGCCCGGTGTCCGGCTGCGACTCACTCGCAGCGAACGCCATGTCGATACGTTCGGCCTGCAACCGCTGCACGCACAGCGTGGCGCGCAACAGGCACGACGGCGACCATTGCAGTTGCGGTGCCTGCAGCTCGACCCGACTGCCATCCTGGGCCCAGACCAGGTGAGCAGCCTGCCACTGGCCTCCCAGTCGGCCCTGGAAGTCCTCGACCTCAAGCCCCGGTACCAGGCCCAGAACCCAGCGGCTGCCCGCTTGCGTTCCCAGTACCAGCGTTGCGCAAAGCCCCACCAGCAGCAACAAGCCCAATACGATCGACAACGCAGGTTTGAGCAGACGCATCACAGTTCAGGCCCCATGGAGAAATGCAGCCGGATACCACCGTCATCATCCAGCGCGCGCGCCAGGTCCACGCGCAGCGGCCCGACCGGCGAAACCCAGCGCACGCCGATGCCGACGCCAGTCTTGAGGCTGGGCAGTTCCAGCGAATTGAACGAGTTGCCCTGGTCGATGAAGGTCGCCACGCGCCATTTCTCCGTGAGCGAATACTGGTACTCGGCACTGCCGGCCACCAGGTAGCGGCCACCGATACGGTCGCCCTTGTTGTTCTTCGGCGACAGCGTCTGGTAGTCATAGCCCCTTACGCTCTGGTCGCCACCGGCGAAGAAGCGTAGTGAGGGCGGGACGTTCTGCTGGTAGCCGTTGGTAGCGCTGCCACCGAACTGCACGCGCCCGAGGAAGCGATGGTTTTGCCCCAGGGTGGTGAGGCCCTTGAGCAGGACATTGCCATGCACCAGGTTGGTGTCCGAGCCCAGCCCTTCCTTGGCTGCCTGCAGGTCGAACTGCAGGCGATAGCCATTGTGCGGGTCGATGCGGTTGTCACTGCGCAAGTAGGAAAAACTCACGCCAGGCATCAGCAGGTTGCTCAGCCCGGAATCGTCACCCAGGCGGTACTCCTCGCGCTGGTACTTCAGCGAGATCACCCGCTGCCAGCCGCTGGGCAATTTGCTGTGCCATTCGGGGCCGACGGTCAGCAGTTTGCTGAGGGTGTCGGTGCCGGAGATCTCTTCGTTCTGGTAACCACCGGCAAAACGCAGCTTGTCGGTCAGCGGAGGGTCCAGGGGGATGTCATACCACAGGCCGACGTTCTGCCGAGGCGCCGAGAGCTCGGTCTCCCAACCATAACTGTGGCCCTGGGGGTTGACCCAGTGCCGCGTCCAGTTGGCCTTGCCCCGTGGCCCCACGTCGGTCGAGAAGCCCAGGCCCAGCCCCAGCGTTCGCGGCTTGCGGGTGTCCAGGCGCACGTCCACTGGCACGACGTCATCGACCGCCGCGGTCGGCGCCGCATCGACCCGTACCCCGTCGAAATAGCCGCTGGACTGCAGGTCGTTGTTCAGCTCGGCCACCAGCTCGGAGTCGTAGGGCGTTCCTGGCTTGAAGCCGACCATGCGTTGCAGCAGGTCGTCGTCCAGTGGTGCGTCGCCGCCGAAGGTCACCTTGCCCAGGCGATAACGCGGACCACTCTGGTACACCAGTTCGATATCCGCGACGCCCGCTTGCGGGTCTACCGCCAGGCGCTGACGGGAAAAACGCCCGTCGAAAAAGCCATAGCGCGAAGCCTGGTTCTGGATCAGCCGCTTGGCGTCCTCGTAGACACCATGGTTGAGCTGTTCGCCCTGGCGCAATGCCTTGCTGTCGGGAATGCGAAAGGCCTTCATCTCGCTCGCCGGGCCTTCGATGCGCACGGTCACATTGCGCAGGCGCACCGGCTCGCCCGGGTCGACCCGAATGATCAGTTGTACGGGTTGATCGGCCTTGCTCGGCGGCTTGACCTGCGTGTCGATCTGCGCCTGGTAGTAGCCCAGCGCCTGGGCCGCCTTGCGCGCCTGCTCCTCGGCGCCCCGGCTGAACCGCAGCAAGGCCTCCTCGTCGCGATCGCCCAGGCTGCCGATGTAGCCTTCGATATTGGCCTGCAGCGCCTTGTTGGACGGTTTGACCCGTACCAGCAGTTCGCTCTGGCCCCATGCTGTGCAGCTGGCGGCGAGCAACAGCACGCCCCAACCGAGTCTTCCTGAATACGTCATGCGGGGCATGCTACCAGAGCGAAGCGGCAGCGTAAGCTGCGGGTAGTTGCGATCAAGCAATTGCTGGATTAGAGGACAGCGGATTCGGATGAAAGAATACCCTCTCGCGGATTGGTCCGATCGCGACCTCGCCAATCTCCTGATAGCCCTGGCGCTCGTAAAACGCTAGGTAATGGACATTGCCAGTGTCCAGTATCACGCCCTGGGTATCCGGATCGTCGGCGCACCAGTCGTGTACTGCCTGTAACAATTGCTCACCATAATGCCGCCCCTGGAACTGCGGGTGCACCCCCAGCAGAGGCAGCACGTGGACCTGCTGGCTCGGCATGCACGCGGCCAGTGCCGCTTGGTACTCGAGGTAACGACGCGTGCAGCGCCTGCCCGCGCCCAACAGCATGCGCAGGCGCCAGGCCCAACTGTCGGCCACCCCCAGGCGACGTTGCGGCGGCACGATCAGCGCCGCACCGACCAGGCGATCGTCGACCAGCACACCGATTGCCGGCAACTGCAGGTAGAAATGCTGGCGCACCCATTCGCGCACCATCACTCGCAAGCGTCGCTCATAACCCCTGCGCTGTGCATCGAACAGGTAGGCAAAGGTCGGCTCGTGGCGATAGGCATGGTAGAGCAGCGAACGCACTTCGCGGCTGTAGCCATCGTCGAGCAGGCTGATATGCGCCGGGGCGTCGGACATTGCGATGATCCTCCTGGAATGTACGTATCAGAGCCTTGGAGGTGTCCTGCCGCACATCGTTCCCCCACCAGCACGTTAGCAGCGCGCCCCCCGCGCTGCCACGCTGGTGATGACGGCCGATGTCAGCTAGCATCCGAAGCTTTTACCAGGATCGGCTTTCCATGAAGATCGTCTCGTTCAACATCAATGGCCTGCGCGCCCGCCCGCACCAGCTGGCTGCGCTGATCGAGAAGCACCAGCCAGACGTTATCGGCCTGCAGGAAACCAAGGTCAGTGACGATCAGTTCCCGCTGGCCGAAGTACAGGCCTTGGGCTATCACGTACATTTCCATGGCCAGAAGGGTCACTACGGGGTTGCCCTGCTCTCGCGCCAGGCGCCACTGTCGCTGGTCAAGGGCTTCAGTACCGATGAAGAGGACGCCCAACGCCGCTTCATCTGGGGCACCTTCGCCGATGCCGACGGCACGCCGATCACCATCATGAACGGCTACTTTCCCCAGGGCGAAAGCCGCGACCACCCTACCAAGTTCCCGGCCAAGCAACGCTTCTACAGCGACCTGCAGGCCCTGCTCGAAGACCAGTTCCGCAATGACCAGCCATTGGTGGTGATGGGCGATGTGAACATCTCGCCCCAGGATTGCGACATCGGCATCGGCGCCGACAACGCCAAGCGCTGGCTCAAGACCGGCAAGTGCAGCTTCCTGCCCGAAGAGCGTGAGTGGATGGAACGCCTCAAGGGCTGGGGCCTGGTGGACAGCTTCCGTCACCTGCACCCGGAAGTGGCAGACCGTTTCAGCTGGTTCGACTACCGCAGCCGCGGTTTCGAGGACGAACCCAAGCGCGGCCTGCGCATCGACCTGATCATGGCGTCGCAGGCACTGCTTCCACGCCTGAAGGCGGCAGGCGTGGACTACGAACTGCGGGCGATGGAGAAACCTTCGGACCACGCCCCCATCTGGCTGGAACTGGCCTGACCAGGCTCAACCGCGCAGGAACGCCTCGACCGCCTGCGCGGCGCTCACCGGGTCTTCCTGCATGAAGCAATGCCCACCCGCCACCTGCCGCTCGCTGACATTGGCATTGAGCCCCACCAGGCGCCGCACCGAATGCGGCACGAACGGGTAGGTGGTTTCACCATGCAGGATCAGCGTCGGGGTGGTGATGCGCTGCAGGCTTGGCCACATCCGCGCCGGGAACGAACTGAAGATCTCCACCTCGCGGCTGGGCCGGCACTTGAGCACCAAACCTTCGCCGCAATCGCCGATGGCATGGCCGATATATGCGTGAAGCGCCGCATCACTCCACCCCTTGAAGATGCCCCGCCCCTGCAGCGACGCCAGCGCCGCCTCGCGGTCCGGCCAATAGCTGCGCCGGGTTGCGGCCTTGCGCGCCAGGGCATGGCGCTGGTGCAGGCCCACCAGTGCCGCTGCGCCCATCACCCCGATCATGCGGCGACTGAACAACACCGGGTCGAGCAGTACTGCACGCTCGAACAACCCAGGCCTGCTGGCGAGAATCAGCCCGGTCAGCACCCCACCAAAACTGTGTCCGAGCGCATGGCGCGGCACATCGCCAAACACCTGGCGTCCCGCCTCGAATGCTTCCAAGACCAACTCCGCAGTGCGGTTCCAGCCACGAAAGGCGCCGCCGTGATCGCTGTCGCCGTGCCCCTGGACGTCGCACAACCACAGGTCGAAGTGCTCCCCCAGGCGCATCAGCATGGGCTCGTACGCCAGGCAGCAGAAACCGTTGCCGTGCAAGAAATGCAGCAACGGCTTGCCGCTCGGCTCGGAATGCCAGCCGCGTAGCGTGAAACCTTCCGAGCAATCATGGGACCAGGGAATCAGCTGCATCGTGTACCGCACTCATCGAACTAGGAAAACGACGATTCTACAAACAGCAGCGGATACAACGAAATCACCAGCAGCAAGGCCATCAGGACATTGAACAGCATCAGCCAGCGAGGATTTTGCAGAAGGTTGCGCAAGGCGCTGCCAAACATGACCCAGATCCCCACGCTCGGCAGGTTGACCAGGGCGAACAGCGCGGCGATGACGATGACGTTGAGCACATAGCCCTGGGCTGGGGTGTAGGTCGTGATCGCACCGACCGCCATGACCCAGGCCTTCGGATTGACCCACTGGAAAGCAGCCGCGCCCCAGAAGCTCAGGGGCTTGCGCGTCCCTGCGGCGTCCCCGGAGACCGGCCCGGAAGTGGCGATCTTCCATGCCAGGTACAGCAGGTAGGCAGCCCCCACGTAGCGCAGGATGCTGTACAGCGGCGGCCAGGCCTTGAACAGTTCGCCCAGCCCGAACCCCACGCCCAGCACCATCAGCATGAAGCCGATGCTGATGCCCATCGCATGGGGGATCGAACGGCGCACACCGAAGTTGACGCCGGACGCTAGCAACATGGTGTTGTTCGGCCCTGGGGTGATCGAAGAAACGAAGGCAAACAGGATGAATGCGGTGAGCAGATCGTATGAGCCGAGCATGGCAGGGACTTCCGTAAGGTACTGATTATCGTGTCCTGCCACACTAGCGGAACCCCTCTCGCGCAGACCGGTACAGTTACCTTAAATTACACCTATACACATCACTGTACCGCCGCAGAGGGATCGAAGATCTCTTCGATACTCAACTCGAAAACGCCGGCAATGCTGAAGGCCAGCGGCAGGCTGGGATCGTAGCGGCCGGTCTCGATGGCATTGACAGTCTGGCGCGAAACACCGAGTCGCTCGGCCAGTTCGGCCTGCGACCAGCCACGCCCACTTCGCAATTCACGGATGCGGTTGTTCAACGGTAACGCCTCACCCCGATGAAGGTCCCCAGCGCCCACAACGGCCCCATCAGGCTCCAGACCATGAACATCGACAAACGTGGGAAGCCTGCGGTCTCCAGAAAACCGTAGCTGAAGGTCAACAGCGCCGTCGCGACGAATGCCAGCCCCAACGCCTCCAGTTGGATGCGCCGGACCATTTCATCGAGGCTGCGCAGTTGCTGCACCACAGCCCAGGCCATACCGATCATGGCCGGCACCGGCACCAGCGCCACCAGGGTCTTGGCAACCCCTGGCGCCATGGACGCGAGGAAATGGCTGCTGACCAGCACACAGGCCATATAGGCGACGAGGAACAGGACGAATGAAATCACATGACGTTTGTGCAGCATGCCAACAGCCTCGGATGTAAAGTGTGTTTTACATTGAGGGCGAGGCCGCGCACAATGTCAAGCTTGCTTTACATCTCGGCAAGCCGGCCCTGGCCCATTACCATGGTGCCCGCCAACCACAAGGAAGCCTTCATGAGTCTGACCATTCGCCCTGCCCGCCGCACCGACGCCGCCCAGATCCTCGCCTTCATCACCGAGCTTGCCGACTACGAGCGCGCCCGCCACGAAGTGGTAGCGACCCTGGCTGATATCGAGCACAGCCTGTTCGATGAAGGCAGCACCGTGCACAGCCTGATGTGCGAGCGCGACGGCACGGCCATCGGCTTTGCCGTGTACTTCTATAGCTACTCAACCTGGCTGGGCCGCAACGGCATTTACCTCGAAGACCTGTACATCACCCCCGAACAACGCGGCGGCGGTGCTGGTCGCCAGGTACTGCGGCACATCGCTCGCGAGGCCGTAGCCAGAGGGTGCGGGCGCCTGGAATGGAGCGTACTGGACTGGAATGAACCGGCTATCGGTTTTTACCAGGCGCTGGGCGCAGAAGCGCAAGATGAATGGGTACGTTATCGCCTGGATGGCGAGCGCCTGAAGGCATTCGCACAGGGGTAAGCCGCGCCCGACCACACGACTGTGTCAAAAGTGTTACCCGGCCCCGTCCACCCAGCAAAAAGTCGGGTAACACGGAAACAATTCGAGAGATTTTCAGGTCGTGAAAAATCGCCTCAAATCTCTAAGCCATTGATTTTAATGGATATTGAAAAGTTGGCACGGCATCTGCTTTATCTCTGGCACAACAAAAATAAAAAAACGTGACACCCCAATAAAAACAACATGCACCGGCTCTGACATAACAAGAACAACACGGCAGAGGCGCAGCAAGCAGATTTTTTTGGAGTAGACACGCGTTCCGGGGTTCGTCCCCGCGACCTGACGCAGAACAACAAAACTACCTTGAGGTAGCGACTGTCAGGATCGGATCAGCAATGATGAAGGCAGGTCAGCGCCCAAAAAAATACGTTTGCTCTTGGCCCCGGATAGGGGCCCGGTTACACCGAAACAGGCTGACAAAAACAACAACAGGCCGGTTTTCAATAATAAAAAGAGCAGGCAACAACGCTTTGAGGGGAGCTTCGGCTCCCCTCAGTGCTTTGTGTTTTCCTCATTATTCGCCTCACCACCCTCCCCCTCGACCTTCTCCACCAGCACCGGCATGCTGCTCAACACCAGCAACGCCAGCACCGTGCTGACCAACGCCGTCGCCTCGCGCCCCATGCCCGCCGCCGTGCCGATCGCCGCCGTCATCCACAGGCCTGCCGCCGTCGTCAGCCCCTTGACGTGATTGGTGTCCTGGGCATGGCCCTTGAGAATGGTGCCCGCGCCGAGAAAACCGATCCCAGCGACGATCCCCTGTATCACCCGGCCCAGCGCCTGTGCATCGGCACCGGCCATGCTCGGTGCCAGCACAAACAGGGCTGCACCCATGGACACCAGCATGTGTGTCCGCACCCCGGCCGACTTGCCCTTGTGCTCGCGCTCGAAACCCAACACCGCGCCAAGCACCGCCGCCATCAGCAGACGCACAAGAATCCGCGTCACCTCGCCTTCATCGGTGATGTCGGTGAACTCTACCCGTATCGCTTGCCAGACGTTCTGCCACCAGGAATCCATGGGCTTCTCCACACCAGCGCCTCGTGGCGTATTGAAAGGTGGACCGCGACAGTTGCCCGGAGTGCGGCGGCATCCGCCCGGCGGAACGATGCAGCAACCCGATGACCGCTGTGGTCCCACCAGTAACCACCTGCGGAGGGTCCCGCCATGCCGGTAGAAATCGACGAAAGCAACCAACGCTGCACACTGATCGGCGACACATTGCGCATCGAAGGCCTGGGGCCGGAGATCGAGATCTTCACCGATGAGCACTTGCGCATGTCGGTGGCGGTGCTTGCTGGAGAACGCATACCGATCACCGAAGCCGAAGCCGACGCCCTGACCGTGATCGGTGCGGTGGATAGTCGCAGACATCTCAAGAGCAGTGCCCCAGGCTCTGTAATCTGAGGCCTGCAAGGGATCTCTCGCTCATCTGATATGGTTTTTATCACTCCACCTGAGCCTGTGCTGTAAACAGATCGGGGGCCATAGTGCCCGGGCCTGATCGAGGCCTGATGAGCGAACCACCATGAGCGAGAGAATCCCCTTCCGAATCATCCAGATCGAGCCTGCGGCCAACAGCCCCAAGCGCCAAGCAAACGGGCGCATCCACACCCGCAGCTTCACAGGCCTGTACCGCAATCTGCGAATTGGCTTCGCCGGCCTGCTGTTCGTATTGTTCTTCGGCACGGCCTGGCTGAACTGGAACGGCCGCCAGGCCGTGCTCTGGGACCTTGCCGACAGCAGGTTCCATATCTTTGCCGCGACCTTCTGGCCGCAAGACTTCATCCTGTTGTCGGCACTGCTGATCATCTGCGCGTTCGGCTTGTTCGCCATCACCGTCTTCGCCGGGCGGGTGTGGTGCGGCTACAGTTGCCCGCAGAGCGTCTGGACCTGGCTGTTCATGTGGTGCGAAAAAGTCACCGAAGGCGACCGCAACCAGCGCATCCGCCTGGCCGCCGCGCCCTGGAGCCTCGACAAGCTCGTCCGCCGCAGCCTCAAGCACGGGTTGTGGCTGGCCATCGGCGTGATCACCGGCCTCACCTTCGTCGGCTACTTCACCCCCATCCGCCCGCTGGCCCAGGAGTTGCTGACCCTGCAATTGGGCGGCGTCGCGTTGTTCTGGGTGGTTTTCTTCACTGTCGCCACCTACCTGAACGCCGGTTGGCTGCGCGAAGCGGTGTGCATGCACATGTGCCCCTATGCGCGCTTTCAGAGCGTGATGTTCGACAAGGACACCCTGGCCGTGGCCTACGATCCACGTCGTGGTGAAACCCGTGGCCCACGCAAGAAAGGCAGCGATCGCCAGGCACAGCACCTGGGCGACTGCATCGACTGCACCCTGTGCGTGCAGGTCTGCCCCACCGGCATCGACATCCGCGACGGCCTGCAGATCGAATGTATCGGCTGCGCCGCGTGCATCGACGCCTGCGACGGGGTCATGGACAAGATGGGCTACCCCCGCGGGCTGATCGGCTACAAGTCCGAACACAACCTGCAAGGCGGCCGCACCCACTGGCTGAGACCGCGCCTGCTGGGTTACGCCACGGCCTTGGTGGTCATGATCGGTGCCTTGGTGATTGCCTTGCAGATGCGCCCCATGGTGTCGCTGGACGTCATCAAGGACCGCGGCCTGTTCCGCGAGAACGCCCAGGGCCAGATCGAGAACATCTACCTGCTAAAGATCATCAACAAGACCCAGCAGCCCCAGCACTATCAACTGCGTCTGGTCGACGCCGAAGGCTTCGTGCTGCACGGCAAGCAAGCGGTGTTCATTCCCGCCGGAGAAATGAGCGAGCTGCCGGTATCGGTGGCGATGCTCGCCGATCGCCCGACGAGCAGCTCGGTAGACCTCACGTTCGAAGTACAGGACAGCGACCAGCCGCAGGTGTATAGCCGTGCACGCAGCCGTTTCGTCGCGCCACTGAACCGCTGATCCCTTACACTGCCTTCAACCTTGCCTGCCAGGCCGAAAAAAGCACAACGATGAAACGTTACGAACGATTCGCCGACGATATCGCCGAACTGATCCGCTCCGGGGTGCTTGGCCCCGGACAGCGTGTACCCTCGGTACGCTACGCCAGCCAGACCCACGGGGTCAGCCCCTCCACGGTGTTCCAGGCCTACTACCTGCTCGAGCGCCGCGGGCTGATTCGTGCCCGGCCGCGTTCGGGTTACTTCGTCAATATCCACGCACCTCGCCAGTTCAGCGAACCACAGGCACAGGCACCGGTCAGTGAATCCACCGATGTCGACGTCAGTGCCCTGGTGTTTTCCATCCTTGATTCGATCAAGGACCCCCATACCGTCCCCTTCGGCTCGGCCTTCCCCAGCCCCACCCTGTTCCCGCTGCAGCGCCTGGCCCGCTCGCTGGCCAGCGCCAGCCGCGCCATGGACCCACGCGTGGTGGTCACCGACCTGTCACCGGGCAACCCGCAGTTGCGCCGCCAGATCGCCCTGCGCTACATGGTTGGCGGCCTGATGCTGCCGATGGAAGAGCTGCTGATCACCAATGGCGCGCTGGAGGCCCTCAACCTGTGCCTGCAGGCCGTCACGGAGCCTGGCGACCTGGTTGCCATCGAAGCCCCGGCCTTCTATGTGTGCCTGCAGGTACTCGAACGCCTGAAGCTCAAGGCCGTGGAAATTCCCGTGCACCCACGTGAAGGCATGGACCTGGGGGTACTAGCACAAACCCTGGAGAAGCACCCGGTCAAGGCCGTATGGTCGATGACCAACTTCCAGAACCCGGTCGGTGCGAGCATGCCCGAGGCGAAAAAGCAGGCACTGGTCGAACTCTTGCACCGCCACCAGGTGCCACTGATCGAGGACGACGTCTACGCCGAGCTGTATTACGCCCAGCAAGCGCCCAAGCCGGCCAAGGCCTTCGACCGCGACGGGCTGGTAATGCACTGCGGCTCGTTCTCCAAGAGCCTGGCGCCCGGCTACCGAGTGGGCTGGGTCGCCGCCGGGCGTTTTGCGCAGAAGATCGAGCGGCTCAAGCTGATGACATCGCTGTGCGCCTCGATGCCGGCCCAGGCCGCCATCGCCGACTACCTGCAACATGGCGGCTACGACCGCCACCTGCGCAAGCTGCGCTATGCCCTGGAAGGCCAGCAGGCCAGCATGCTCGCCGCCATCGCCCGCCACTTCCCGGCGCAGACACGGGTCAGCCAGCCCGCCGGCGGCTACTTCCTGTGGCTGGAACTGCCCGAGCAGATGGATGCGCTCAAGCTCTTCCACATGGCCCTGGCGCAAGGCATCAGCATCGCACCAGGGCCTATCTTCTCGCCGACCCGGCGCTTCGGTAACTGCATCAGGCTGAACTACGGCAGCCCGTGGAACGACGCCACGGAGACTGCAATGGAGACACTGGGGCGTATCGTACGCTCGTTTTGAACGATCAGCCGCTATAGTGAGGCTAATCTGCCCAAGGATGAGCATGCGATGGACGATCCCACCCAACTGCGCCAACAGATCCTGGCCTTGCAGCAGCGCAACGGCGAGCTGGAAAACAGGCTGGCGCAGCAAGCCGAAATGTCGCCCTTGAACAACGTCCTGATGCGCCGGGTGCACGAGCAACTGGAGCAGCGCTTCGACCAGACCCTGGCCGAACGCCGGCTGTTCATCGAGCTGGTCGATCACAGCCTGGCCAATGTCTTCGTCATCGCTCCGGACCTGCGCCTGCAAGCGATCAACCGTACCGCCCGCCAGACATTCCAACGCCTGCATGGCTTCTGCCCGAGGATTGGCGATCGCATCGACGAGTCACTCGCAGGCCTGGAACAACCGCTCCACTGCCTGCTGCCGCTGGTTACCCGAGCGCTGGCGGGTGAAACCCTGATCGAGAGCGTCGCCTTCGACGGGCCACCCTATCGGCGCTACTACGAGCTACGGATCACCCCGCTACGCAGCGACGACAACCCACTACTGTGCGCCTGTCTGTTCGCCTACGACATCACCGAGCGCACGCTCGAACAGGAGCGCCTGTACGAAGCCGAGCAGGCGTTGCGCCAGGCGCAGAAAATGGAAGCGGTTGGCCAGCTCACCGGCGGCATCGCCCACGACTTCAATAACCTGCTGGGCGGCATTTTCGGTGCTCTGGAGCTCGCCAAGCCACGCTTGGGCGGGCCGCATAACGATGAGGTGAGCCGCCTGTTCGACATCATCGAACAAAATGCATCCAAGGCCGCGTCATTGGTGCAGCGTCTGCTGGCCTTCTCGCGCCGACAGACACTGCTGCCCCGCGCCACCGACATCCAGCAACTGGTCGGCGACATGCTTGCGCTGCTGCAGAGCTCGCTGCGCTCGGACATCCAGCTCATCGACCGCACAGCCTCACAGTTGTGGCCAACCTGCATCGACCCCTCGCAACTGGAAAGCGCGCTGCTGAACCTGTGCCTCAACGCCCGCGAAGCCATGCCCCACGGTGGCACCCTGCAGATCCATTGCGAAAACCTGGAGATGGCCCCGGCGCAAGCGCAGCGCCTGGGGCTCGCTGCGGGCCAATACCTGCACTTGCGTGTCGAGGACGACGGCCAGGGCATGCCTGCGGATGTCGCGCAACGGGCCATCGAACCCTTCTACACCACCAAGCCACTGGGCCAGGGCACCGGCCTTGGGCTGTCCATGGTGTACGGATTCGTGCGTCAGTCAGGTGGGCAGATGCACCTCGATTCGATCCCGGGCAGCGGCACCTGCGTCCACCTTTACCTGCCCAGGGCTGAAACCCTGCAAGCCCACGAACCGCAGCGCCTGTCGCCCCCGCCAAATGCGCAGTCGATCCTGCTGGTCGAAGATCAAGCGGCGATGAGGCTGGTCATCAGCGAGCTGTTGAGCGAGGCAGGCTATGACGTACACGCCTTTGCCAGCCCCGATCGAGCGCTTGCCGCCCTGCGCAAGGGGCTGCGCCCGCACCTGCTGGTCGGTGGCACCGCCTTGTCGGACAGCCCGAAGGGCCAGCAACTGATAGAAATGAATGTGGCCTTGACGCCTGGCTGCACGACCTTGCTCATCAACGGCTATGCCACGCAAACACAGGCAGCCCATGACGGTCTGCCCGCGAACACCGAAGTCATTTCCAACCCGTTCGAGTTGAAAACACTGCTCGAACGGGTGACGAACATCCTGGCTTGAGGCTCAGCGCCCGCCCCCCAGATCAAGGAAACTGCCGGTGGAATAGGACGCCTTGTCCGACAGCAACCAGAGGATAGCCTCCGCCACCTCCTCCGGCTGCCCGCCACGTCCCATGGGCAGGCCAGGTTCGAGCTTGCTGACCCGCTGGGCATCACCGCTCAGGGCGTGAAAGTCGGTATGGATGTAGCCAGGACGCACGCCGTTGACCCGCACACCCTCGCCCGCCACTTCCTTGGCGAGCCCAAGGGTGAAGGTATCCAGCGCGCCCTTGGAGGCGGCATAGTCTACGTACTCGTTGGGCGAACCCAGGCGTGCAGCCACCGACGACACGTTGACGATCGCACCACCCTGCCCGCCATGGCGGCGCGACATGCGCAGCAAGGCATGCTTGGCGCAGAGCATCGGGCCGACCACGTTGGTTTTCATCAGCTTGAGCAGGCGGAACTCGGACATCTCGTCGACCCGGCTTTGGGTCGCGATGGTCCCGGCGTTATTGACCAACGCCGTGACAGTGCCGAGCTCCTGGTCGATCCGCTGGAACACCTGGATCACCTCATCCTCGACGCTGGCATCGGCTCGCACGGCGATGGCCTGGGCGCCCAGCGCCCGAACCTCGTCCAGGATGCGTTCGGCAGCGTGATCGTCGGCGTGGTAATTGATGCAGATGCGATAGCCCTGTTGCGCCGCCAACCGCGCGGTCGCGGCACCGATACCGCGGCTGGCGCCAGTGATGAGAATGACCTTGTCCATGAAACTGCCACTGTCGAGGGAATAGACCTACAAGGTTAGGGGAAAAGCCCCGATCGCAGCAACGGCTGCACGCAGCCGTGCCGCAAGTACACCTCAGTGCCCCGCCGAAGCCGGCCCTGCCTTGGCCGTGAAGGGCGGGCGAGCCAGCCACACCAGCAAAATCAAGGCGCCGAACACCCAGGTCAGCAAGGTGAAGTAGTCCACCGTCGACATCATGTAGGCCTGGCTGTTGAGGATCTGCTCAAGCTGCGCATAGCTCTGCGGACTCGCCCCACCGAGTTGCTCTAGGGTGTGACGCGTTGCCGGGTCGTACTGACTGATGTGCTCGCTCAGGTAGGCATGGTGCTGGTCGGCCCGGCGGATCCAGATCCAGGTGGTCAGCGAGGCGGCGAAACTGCCGCCCAGTGTCCGCAGGAACGTGGCCAGGCCCGAGCCGTCGGCAATCTGATGCGGCGGCAGGTCCGAGAGCAGGATGGTCAGGGTCGGCATGAAGAACAGCGCCACCCCGATCCCCATGAACAACTGCACCAGGGCGATGTGCAGGAAGTCGACCTCGCTGGTGAAGCCCGCACGCATGTAGCAGCTTGCACCAATGGCCAGGAAGGCGATCCCTGCCAGCAGGCGCAGGTCGAAGCGATGCGCATACTTGCCGACGAAGGGCGACATGATCACCGGCAGCAGGCCGATCGGTGCTACCGCAAGCCCCGCCCAGGTCGCCGTATAGCCCATCTGCGTCTGCAGCCACTGGGGCAGGATCAGGTTGATGCCGAAAAAGCCCGCATACCCGCCCACCAACACCAGGGTGCCGATGCGGAAATTACGGTGCACGAACAGCCGCAGGTTCACCACCGGGTGCCGATCGGTGAGCTCCCAGATCACGAAGATGGCCAGGAAGACCGCGGAAATCAGGCTACCCACCACGATGAACGAGGACTCGAACCAATCCAGGTCGTTACCCTTGTCGAGCACCACCTGCAACGCGCCGACACCGACGATCAGCGTCAGCAGGCCGATGTAATCCATGGGCTGGCGGCTGGTGGTCACCGGACGTGTGCGCATCTGCTGGCGCACCACGGCGGCCGCGAACAGACCGATCGGTACGTTGATGAAGAAAATCCACGGCCAGCTGTAGCTGTCGGTTATCCAGCCGCCGAGGATGGGCCCGGCAATCGGCGCCACCACCGTCACCATTGCCAGCAACGCCAAGGCCATCCCCCGTTTGGCAGGCGGGTAGACAGCAATCAGCAAGGTCTGGGTCATCGGGTACAACGGGCCGGCAACAACGCCCTGGAGCACGCGAAAGCCCACAAGCTCGGGCATCGACTGGGCGATACCACAGAGGAACGACGCCAGCACGAACAGCAAGGTGGCCCAGATGAACAGCTTCACCTCGCCAAAGCGGCGGCTCAGCCAGCCCGTCAGCGGCAGGGCAATGGCATTGCTTACCGCAAACGAGGTGATGACCCAGGTGCCCTGCTCGTAGCTCACCCCCAGATTGCCGGAAATGGTTGGCAACGCCACGTTGGCGATGGTGGTGTCAAGCACCTGCATGAAGGTTGCCAGCGACAACCCGATGGTGGTCAGCAGCAGGCTCGGCGGGGTGAACTGGGCGGATGCGCCGTTGCTCATCGCTGCGCCGTCTTGCCACTGGCGGCGCTGTTGTCATGGATCAGCTGGGCGATCAGACGATCGGCCTCGGCCAGTTGGCGGTCATACACCTGGGTGGTGTAGCTGGCCTGCTGCGGTGGCTGTTGGGCCAGGGCCGGGCCACTCTGGTCGTGCAGGTCGACCTCGACCACGGTGGACAGGCCGATGCGCAGCGGATGATCCTTGAGCTGCTCGGGGTTCAGGTGCACGCGCACCGGCACACGCTGGACGATCTTGATCCAGTTGCCCGTGGCGTTCTGCGCGGGCAGCAGAGCGAAGGCACTGCCGGTGCCCGCGCCCAGGCTGTCGACCGTGCCGCTGTACTTGACTTCGCTGCCGTACAGGTCTGCGGTGATCTCCACCGGCTGGCCGATACGCATGTCACGCAGTTGGGTTTCCTTGAAGTTGGCGTCGATCCAGACCTGGTCGAGCGGAATCACCGCCATGGTCGCGGTGCCTGGTTGCAGGCGCTGCCCCAATTGCACGGTGCGCTTGGCGACGTAGCCGGTCACCGGCGCCACCAACGTCGTGCGAGCGTTGTCCAGGTAGGCCTGGCGCAGGTCGGAAGCGGCCGCCATCACCTCCGGGTGCGAGGACACCACGGTGTCGTCGATCAGCGCAGTGCTGGTGTTGAGTTGCTGGCGGGCGTTGTCCAGGGCGCTCTGCGCGGCGGTCAGGTCGTCGCGTGAGTGCGACAGTTCTTCTGCGGCGATCGCCCCGCTGTCAGCCAGGACCTTACGGCGGTCGTAGTTCTCGCGGGCCTTCTTCAGTTCGGCCTGGCGCGTCTGCACCTGGGCCTTGAGCGCATCGACGTTGCTGTACAAGCCGCGCACCTGGCGCACCGTGCGCGCAAGCTTGGCCTCGCTGGCCTGCAGGGCCACCTCGCTGTCACTGGGGTCGAAGCGCAACAGCACCTGGCCGGCATGCACCAGGTCGCCATCGTCGGCGCCGATGCTGGTGACGGTTCCCGTCACCAGCGGCGTGATCTCCACCACATTACCGTTGACGTAGGCATCGTCGGTGCTTTCGTGCCAGCGCCCGATCAACGTGTACCAGGCCCAGCCGGCAGCGCCGGCCAATATCAATACCAGCAGCAGGGCCAGCAGCCAGGTCTTGCGCTTGCGCGTGGCGTCGGGCGCTTCAGCGGGAGTGGGTGCATCCGAGGGTGTGGCCATGAGAGTACCTTTGAATCAAGTCGGATCAGGGGTGCGATCGCCGAAACGGGCAATCGTCAACGGGTCGCTGGCGGCCAAGAGAATCTTTGCCAGCAGCGTCTCGAGGGTCTTGAGCTCGTCGGCTTCGAGTGAACCGACCAGCTCGTTCATCGCCATTGCCCCGATCTCCGGCAGGCGGTCAGCCAAGCGTTGACCGTCTTCGGTCAGCACCAGCCGCACCTGGCGACGGTCGTCGGGGCAGCGGTTGCGCAGGATCAGGCCCTTCTGCTCGAGGCGGTCGAGCATGCGCGTCATCGAACCGCTGTCCAGCCCCAGGCAGCGGCACAGCTCGGCCGGGGTATCCACCTGGTACTGGGTCACGATGATCAGCACCTTGAACTGCGCAGCGGTAACGCCATCAGCTTCCAGGTGCCAGTCGAGAATGCGGTCCTTCAATAACGAGGCGCGGCCGAGCAACATGCCAATGGCGCAGGTCTGGAAATTTTCCGGGGTGAAATGGGCCATCGGCATCGCTCAACAAAGATGTTAGAAAATATTACTGCCTAGGCAGTTAATGTCAAAGCTTTTATTAGCAGGCTATCTAAGTCATTGTTCCGCCAGCCCTCTCGGTTGTCTCCATGCGCTTGCGCCGGAAAACCGACGAAAAAAATCGCAACTGATAGTCATTCGCCATTATCTCGGTTCTCGCGGAGCCCTTCTGGAAGGTAGAATGCGCAAAACCGGGAGCCGCAATGAACCAAGACCGCTTCACCCCCCTCGACGACGATGCCATCACCGATGCCGCTGCGCATTGGTGCATGCGCCTGCACGCCGAGGACTGCTCGGCCGACGAGCGTGAGGCGTTTGCTCAGTGGCTGGCCGCCGACACCCGGCATGCCGAGGAATACCAGGCGATGCTGGAGATCTGGCAGACCGCCGACATGCTGCCGCGTGCCGCCAACGTGATCGAACTGCCTGCGGCCAGACCCCGCCAACGCAACTGGCGCCCACTGGCGTCAGCCGCGGTGATCACCCTGCTCGCCCTACCCCTGGCCGGCTGGATTGGCTGGGAGCAAGGCTGGCTACCCAATCGCTACCAGCATTTCGACAGCGACCAGCAGGTGCGTACAGTGCAATTGCACGACGGCAGCCAGGTCGAACTCAACCTGAACAGCGAGCTGCGCTACCTCAACTACAAGGACCGGCGCCAGGTCGACCTGATCCAGGGCGAAGCCTTCTTCAAGGTGACCCACGACAGCGAGCACCCCTTCATCGTGCGCGCCGGTCACGGCCAGACGCGGGTCACCGGCACGCAGTTCAACGTGTGGAAGTACGAAGACCAGGCCAAGGTGACGCTGGTCGAAGGCTCAGTGCTGGTTTCCAGCAATGGTGGCGAAGGCGGCTACCGCCTCGGCCCCGGCATGCAGGCCAGCTACCGCATCGGTGACTTCGAGCCGCAACTGGCACAGAGCGACGACTATGCCAACAGCCTGGCCTGGCGCAGCGGTCGCCTGGTACTCGACAACCTCAGCCTCTCCCAGGCATTGCCGGTGATCAACCGCTACCTGGACAAACCCCTGCTGCTGGCCGACAGCAGTGTCGGTAACATCCGCATCAGCGGCATCTACGACACCCGTGAGGTCAGCCGCCTGGTGGACAACCTGCCCAAGGTCCTGCCGATCTACCTGACCCGTAACGACAACGGCAGCACGGTCATCAATCGCATCCTGCCGTCCGCCGACAAAGGGTGATGTGCGCTGCCGAAATGGCAGGCGTAAAAAAGGCGCCTCATCGAGGCGCCAAGACATTCACCTGCAACCAAAGGAGCGCAAGGCTTCTGAAGGTGAATGGGCTCAAGCTCAAAGAATCGACAACGGATACTCGACGATCACCCGCACCTCATCCAGGTCGGACTCGAACGCCGTCGCCCGGGTGGTCGCCTGGCGCACGCGCAGCGAGAGATCCTTGGCCGCGCCGGTCTGCACCACGTACTTGACCTCGATGTCGCGCTCCCAGCGCTTCTGGTCGGTCAGCGGATCGCCATTGCCGTCGCGACGCATGTAGTAGGCGTTGGCGTTCGAGTAATCCGCATCACTGCCGCGCCCATAACGGGTCATGAACGACAGCCCGGGAATCCCGTACCCGGCCATGTTCAGGTCATAGCGCAGCATCCATGAGCGCTCCTTGGGCGAGTTGAAGTCGCTGTACTGGATGGAGTTGTCGAGAAAGATCGAGTCGGACTGGCGCAGATAATCGAAATCGTCGTCGCCATTGTTGCGTTGGTGGGTCAACGCGAGGGTGTGGGCGCCGTAACGCACACCCACCTTGGCGCTCCAGATGTCGTTGTCGAAGGTGCCCAGGCGTTTGCGCCCTTCGTCCTTGGCGTTGTAGAAGTTGAAGCCACCGATCAGCGCCAGCTCATCGCTCAACGGCCAGGTAACGCTGGTACCGGCGTAGTACTGGTTCCACACATCCTTCAGGCGGCTGCCGAACAGGCTGACGCTGACCTGTTCGTTGACGGCATAGTCGCCGCCGCCATAGGCGATCCATGGCGAGTCCACAGGCCCGCCGTAGAAGGTCGCGAAAGACTCGCGCATGTCGCTGGACATCGGCTGGCTCATGGCATGCAGGCGCCCGGCCTGCAGGTTCAGGCCCGCCAGGCTGGTGTTTTCGACGGTCACGCCGCGAAAGCTCTCCGGCAACAGGCGCGAATCCCCTGCGGCGACCACCGGGTTGGCCGGAAACACATCGCCCACCCGCAGCACCGTGTCGAACATTCGCACCTTGGCCGCGCCGCCGAGCTTGCTGTATTCGTCACGCGCCTGGCCGTCGCGATCCACCGGCAGTACATCGAACGAGCTGCGTCCACCGTTGCGTCCACCTCCGCTGTCGAGCTTGAGCCCGAGCATGGCAAAGGCATCGACCCCTACCCCCACGGTTCCCTCGGTGAAGCCGGACTCGAAGCGGGTGATGACGGCATGCGCCCAGGCTTCGGAATAGCCATTGTCGGGCGCCTTGGCCCGGTTGTAGGTCGGCGCCACCCCGTCGCGGTTGTCACGGTTGAAGTAGAAGTTGCGGTTCAGCACGCTCAGGCGGCTGCCCTCTATGAACCCTTCCTTCGCAGCGTCCTCGGCCCACGCCGAAGGACCGGCCAGCGCCACCAGCGCGGCCAGGGAAAGTCCTGGACGGTATCTCATGCGATGCTCCTTCGATAACGGCTGTTGTTCTTGTCAGGCCGTTGCGCAGGTGCGTTCGCGGCCAGCATCGATGCTCGCCGCAGGTGGATAACGGGAAGGTGATCGGCACATTACAATCGCGTCATGCGTGCGGACCTTTCACAACTGTAAGGCTGTCGTCATGTCCCTGTTGGCTGCTGCTCGCTAGCGTGATCCGGAAACCACAGCCCGTCCGGAGACACCTCATGAAACGACTGAGCACAGCGATCGCCCTGTTCCTGCTGGCCTTCGGCGTCCAGGCCACCGGCTTTTCCGCTCAGCGCAGCGAGCAGTTGCTGCAGGCCCACCAGCAAGCCGTGGCCGCCTACGCCATCAAGCGCGACAAACCCATGCCGGAGATCGTCGACTACCGCTACGGCATGCCACTGGATGTTGCGCGCCTGGTGCGCCAGTCGGGCGACCCGCGCACCTGCGAGGTGGTACCGCGCCTGATGACCTTCGAGGACAGCCAGGGCACCTTGCGTACCGTGCGTTATTCGGTGCAGTCCGAATGCATCAACAACAAGTGAAAACCCGACACAGGCTCAATTGCCCGTCAAGGTCACGTCCACCAGGCGCATGCTGTCGCGTCCACTGCGCTTGGACTGATACAGCGCGGCATCGCTGTGTTCGATCAGCGCCGTGAGGCTGGCCGGCGGATGATCGAACAGGTTGGCACCGATGCTCAAGGTCACCGCCATCGGGGTGACGAAGGATTGTGCGGCGATGTCCTGGAAGCGCTCACGAAGTATCGCGCCCAGCACCTCGACTTCGTCGCGGCGCGCATTGCCCAGCAGAATGACGAACTCATCGCCACCCAGTCGCGCGGCCAGGGCATTGGCCGGCAGCAGGCCGCGAATGGTTTCGCTCAGCGCCACCAGCAGCCGGTCACCGGCGGTGTGACCGTACAGGTCATTGACCAGCTTGAAGTTGTCGATATCGATCAACAGCACGGCGCCAGGGCGCTCGTGGCTGGTCGCCTGCAGCAGCACCGGCGCGCGCACTTCCAGGGCGCGGCGGTTGAACAACGCCGTGAGCGGATCACGCGCGGCCAGAAGCGCGATGCGTTCCTCGCGACGGTAACGCTCGGTGCCAGTCATCGACAGGGCGATCAGCATGATCGCCATCGCCCCTTCGATCAGCGAGATCTGGATGATTTCCCCGCGAAAGGCCGCAAGATCGAGCAAGGCTCCCGGAATCACCACGGTCAGGGCCTTGATCACGTAGAACAGCCCGTGGATCAGCATCACGTAGCGCAGTTGCACCGCCCCCACACTCAGCGACGCACCGTGCGGCCGCAGCAGGAAACTGGCACGCAGCGACACCAGCGCCACCAGCAGCGAATTGACCACCAGCATGATCTTGGACCACGACGGCCCTTCCGGCAGCAGCAGCAGGCTCACCCACAGCAGCACGACCAGCAGCCAGCCCCGTGACAATCGCACTTCGGTGAAACGGGCAACGCCCAGCAGGAAGCAGAAATGCGCGAACACCAGCAGACCGTTGGCGAACCAGATACCAATCAGCAGGAAACCGTTCATGCGCAGCAGCGCGAGGGTGGAGCCAACGGTGATGGTGGCGAAACCGGCACTCCAGTAGAGCAACGACGACTCGCGCACACTGCGCCATTCGATCGTCAGGTAAAGCGCCGCCGCTGCCGCGAGGGCAACGGTCAGGGCCAGGAGGGTTGGGGGGTCGAGCGTCATTGACCGGCGTGCCTGTCTTGGAGTGCAAAGGCGGTGATTGTAAGCGCTCCCGGCAGGATTGCAGAGTGCCACCTCATCGGATTACTGCCCGGAAAGGAAGGTGACCAGTTGCCTGGCATGGGAGCTGAGACCTTCCCAACTGCGAAAACAGATGCGCAGCTCAAGGGTGGCCCAACGCTCCTCCAGTGCCACCCGGCGCACTGCGAGCTCCTGCTCGGCACGCACGGCAGCGATCTCCGGGACAATCGCCAGCCCGGCACGCTGGGCGACCAACTGGGCAATGGCCTCGAAACTGGGCGCACGCACGCGGATCTTCAGCGGCATGGCCAGGTTCATCGCCAACTCCTCGACGAATCGCTGCATGGCGCGCTCTGCCGGCAGGCAGACGAAGGCATGATCCAGCGCATCGATCAGCCGCAATTGCTCACGCCCGGCCAGCTCGTGATCGGCGGGCACCAGCAGCACCAGGCGCTCGGTGCGAAACGGCAGCGATACCAGGCCATCGTTGACCAGGTTGCCGTCGAACACGCCGATCTCGCACTCCCCGGCCAGCACCACGCGCAGTACATCGACACTCTTGTGCTCGACCAGCAGCAGGTCGACTTCGGGGTAGTCGGCCAGGAAAGGCCCGAGTACCGCTGGCAGCAAGGTGCTGTTGGTGACCGTCGAAGCCGCCAGGCGCAAGTTGATGCGCCGCTGGCCCGCCAGCTCCTTGAGCGTGTCCTGCAGTTTCTGCGCCTCGCCCAGCACCCCACGGGCCGACTCCAGCACCAGCCGCCCGGCAGGGGTCAACTGCATACCGTCGGCCTTGCGGGTGAACAGGGTCAGACCGCTACGCTCCTCGAACAGGCGCAAGCGCGTGCTTGCCGCCGACACCGCCACCGGAAAACCGGCTGCGGCCTTGCTCAGGCTACCGGTCGCAGCGATGGCAGCCAACAAGCGCAGGTCTTGAAGATCGAAGTGCATGGGGTTTCTCCAAAAGCGAACGCCATGTTCCAGAAAAAGCGATTCTAGCTTTCGGGCCTTCTATTCAGAATAAGCCTCTGACTTATTTTGTTGCGGATTCAGCATGAGCAGCCTGCGTACCTCTCTTGAACGACACCTGCAAAACGGCAGCCTCTATGCAGTCCTGGCCGCCCTGGGTTTCAGCTTCAAGGCGATCTTCGTCAAGCTTGCCTACGCTGCGGGGGCTGTGGATGCAGTGACCTTGCTGGCGCTGCGCATGGGCCTGTCGCTGCCGCTGTTCGCCTGGCTGGTGTGGGCCAGCCGTCGCCCGGCGAGCATCCCGCTGACCCTGGGCGACGGGTTTCGCGTGGCAGTGCTCGGCCTGTTGGGCTACTACCTGTCGAGCCTGTTCGATTTCTATGGTTTGCAGTTCATCAGCGCGGGGCTGGAGCGCCTGATCCTGTTCACCTACCCGACCCTGGTGCTGGTATTCCAGGCCATCGCGATGCGTGAGCGCCCTACCCCGCGCACCCTGCTGGCGATGGGCTTGTGCTACCTGGGGCTGGGCATCGCCTTCGTGCACGACCTGGGCGCCGCCGGCGGCGGGCACGCAGTGCTGGTGGGGTCGCTGTGGGTGTTCGCCAGCGCAGTGACCTACGCGCTGTATTACTCCGGTACCGGGATGATGCTCAAGCGCATGGACTCGATGCGCATGGCCGGGCTGTGTGGTTCGGCATCGTCGCTGATGGTGCTGGCGCACTACCTGCTGGTGG
Organism: Pseudomonas sp. RW10S2; assembly: GCF_014268985.1. Classification (NCBI taxonomy): domain Bacteria; kingdom Pseudomonadati; phylum Pseudomonadota; class Gammaproteobacteria; order Pseudomonadales; family Pseudomonadaceae; genus Pseudomonas; species Pseudomonas sp. RW10S2. The sequence goes on from NZ_JABWRO010000001.1 coordinate 136,838, forward strand.
CGGATGTCACCCAGTTGGCGCAATTGCCCGCTGCGGTGTGGGCCAATGCAGCGATGATGGCGCTGTTTTCCACGGTATTGCCGATCTACTGGGTAGCCCTGGCGATCCAGCGCCTGGGGCCGACGCACACTGCGGCGGTCGGCAACCTGGGGCCGGTGCTGACCATGCTGGCGTCCTGGGCCATCCTCAGCGAGGCGATCTCGGGGTATCAGATTGCCGGTCTGGTGCTGGTGTTGCTGGGGGTATCGCGGCTCAAGCCGGCCAAACCCAAGGTGGCCGAGGTGCAGAAGGCTGTCGCCTGAGTCTTGACCACTGCGGTGCTGTTTTCGCGGATAAACCACTCCAACAGGTCTCGGCAAACCTTCAAGGCTTGCGCAACACCTGAGGGAGTGGTTTACCCGCGAAAAAGCGCCCCACGGTCCCGCTTCTACAAATCGAACCGATCCAGCTCCATCACCTTCACCCAGGCCGCCACGAAGTCCTTGACGAATTTCTCCTCGGCATCGCTGCTGCCGTAAACCTCGCTCAACGCCCGCAACTGGGCGTGAGAACCAAACACCAGGTCGACCCGGGTGCCAGTCCATTTCACCTGCCCGGTCTTGCGATCACGGCCTTCGAAGGTCTCGTTGTCGGCCGAGGTCGGCTTCCATTCCACGCCCATGTCCAGCAGGTTGCGGAAGAAATCGTTGCTCAAGGTGCCAGGCTTGTCGGTGAACACCCCATGCTGGCTGCCGCCATGGTTGGCGCCCAACACCCGCAGGCCGCCGACCAGCACGGTCAGTTCCGGCGCGGTGAGGGTCAGCAACTGGGCCTTGTCCAGCAGCAGCTTCTCGGCCTTGACGCTGTACCTGGCCTTGGTGAAGTTGCGCAGGCCGTCGGCCAGCGGCTCCAGCACGGCGAACGACTCGACATCCGTCTGCGCCTGGGAGGCGTCGGTACGACCCGGCCGGAACGGCACGCTGACCGTGTGCCCAGCGTCCTTGGCAGCCTTCTCGACCGCAGCGGAGCCAGCCAGCACGATCAGGTCGGCCAGCGAAATCTTCTTGCCGCCGCTGTTGAACTCGCCCTGGATGTTCTCCAGCGCCTTGAGCACCTTGTCCAACTGCTGAGGCTGGTTAGCAGCCCAGGAACGCTGAGGCTCCAGGCGCAGACGCCCGCCGTTGGCCCCCCCGCGCTTGTCCGAGCCACGGAAGGTCGAGGCTGCCGCCCAGGCGGTGGACACCAGTTCGGCAACGCTCAGACCCGATGCCAGCACCTTGGCCTTGAGCGCCGCGATGTCCTGCTCGCCGACCAGCGGGTGATCGACCTTGGGGATCGGGTCCTGCCAGAGCAGTTCTTCCTGTGGGTTTTCCGGGCCCAGATAACGGGCCAGCGGGCCCATGTCACGGTGGATCAGCTTGTACCAGGCACGGGCGAAGGCGTCGGCCAGTTGCTCGGGATGTTCTTTGAAACGCCGGGCGATCGGCTCGTAGATCGGGTCGAAGCGCAAGGCCAGGTCGGAGGTGAGCATCATCGGTGAATGGCGTTTGGCCGGGTCGTGGGCATCGGGCACGCTGTCGGCACCCTTGCCATCCTTGGGACGCCATTGATGGGCGCCCGCCGGGCTCTTGGTCAGTTCCCACTCGAAGTTGAACAGGTTGTTCAGGTACTCGTTGCTCCAGCGGGTCGGGGTCGAGGTCCAGGTCACTTCCAGGCCGCTGGTGATGGTATCGCCACCCTTGCCGCTGCCGAGCTTGTTGGCCCAGCCCAGCCCTTGCAGCTCGAGCCCGGCGGCTTCAGGTTCGGGGCCGACGTTGTCCGCAGGGCCTGCACCGTGGGTCTTGCCGAAGGCGTGGCCGCCGGCGATCAGGGCCACGGTCTCTTCATCATTCATCGCCATGCGGCCGAAGGTCTCGCGAATATCCTTGCCCGAAGCGACCGGGTCAGGATTGCCCTCCGGGCCTTCGGGGTTCACGTAGATCAGGCCCATCTGCACGGCAGCCAGCGGGTTCTCCAGATTGCGTCCCGCAGGCTCGGTGCGGCTTTGCTCCTGCGCATGCTTGCCAGGCTCGGCCACCAGATCACCCTTGCCAGGTGGCTGGGCCTTGCCGTAGCGGGTGTCGCCACCCAGCCAGACCTTCTCCGAGCCCCAGTACACATCTTCGTCCGGCTCCCAGACATCGGCGCGGCCACCGGAGAAGCCGAAGGTCTTGAAGCCCATCGACTCCAGCGCGACATTGCCGGTGAGCACGATCAGGTCGGCCCAGGAAATCTTGTTGCCGTATTTCTGCTTGATCGGCCACAGCAGCCGCCGGGCCTTATCCAGGCTGACGTTGTCCGGCCAGCTGTTGAGCGGGGCGAAGCGCTGCTGGCCGGAGCCCGCGCCACCACGGCCGTCGGCGATGCGGTAAGTGCCTGCGCTGTGCCAGGCCATGCGGATGAACAACGGTCCATAGTGGCCGAAGTCCGCAGGCCACCAATCCTGGGAGTCGGTCATCAGCGCTGTGAGGTCTTTTTTCAGGGCTTGGAAATCAAGGCTCTTGAACGCCTTGGCATAGTCGAATGCCGGGTCCATCGGATCGGACTGGCTGCCATGCTGGTGGAGAATCCTGAGGTTGAGCTGGTCGGGCCACCAGTCACGGTTGGTGGTGCCGCCGCCTGCGGTTTGATGGAACGGGCATTTCGATTCGTTCGACATCTGCGGGTACCTTATGGGTCGGTTGTCCAGATTTCCGGTCTATGCCAGGTGTTCTGCAGCCCGAGCCGCAAGGCTCGGGCCTTCTCTTCATCAGGTGGTGGTCGGTCTTTTGCCGACGCGGGGCCGCGGCGCTGCACGCGCAAATCGGGAGGCCACGGGAAAGACTAGCCCAGCATGGGCAGAGGTCTAATAGAGCGACTATTGAAAGGCGATAGGCTGGGTCTGTCAGGCCGGGCTTTGGCAGCGCCGCCCATCGACATCGTCGATAGCGACCATGAATATCTTCAAGTTCCACCGCGAGAACCGGAGGCGGAAGATGGCTTCATTGAACCTTCGATGAGGCAACGATCATGGCATCGATCAGCAAAGGCGGCATGCTCGCCGCGATCCTGGCCCTGCTGGCCGCCCTGGGTGGCTGTGCCGCCTCGGCCACCTCGCAGGTGGCGCAACCCTACGGCCACTTCTATTCGGCCACCGAGCTGTCCAGCATGTCGCTGACACCGGGCCAGCATGTCGCCGTGCTGTTGGGCCGCAATGCCTGCGCCACCCTGGACTACCTGCAGCGCCATCGCGAAGCCCCGCCTTCAGTGCCTGGCGCCTCGCGTGCCGTGCAAGTGGCCACGCTCAACGGTGGCAGCCAGGCCTACAGCTGGCTGGCCCAGTCGCTGGCACAGACCTTCGCCGAGGTCACCTTCTACGACGATCTGGATACCCTGCTCGCCGACCACCCCGACGTGATCGTGCTGCTCGATGCCCAGAGCCGCCTCGCCAGCGCCACCAGCCCAGACATCGAAACCCAGGTGGTCGCACGCTTCTACGATGACCAACTGACCTACATCGGCCGCGCCGAAGGTCAGGCCCGTGAAGCGTTGCCCAGTGACATGACGAATCTTGCCCACCAGTTGCAGGTCGAGCAGAACGTGCAGGCCGATGCCCTGCGCAGCTTCGACGCCTCGCTCAAGGCGCTGGTCAACGGCTGACGGTCACTTGCGCCGCTGCATCCAGGCGGCGCCAAGGCCGCTCAAGCAGATGATGGCGATGCCCACGATGCTGGTGGTGTCCGGCACCTGGCCGAACACCACCAGGCCCAGCACCCCCGCAAAGACGATCTGGCAGTAACTGAACGGCGCCAGCAGCGCCGGCGCTGCGTGGCGGAAGGCCTTGGTCAGCAGCAGGTGAGCAGTCATGCCGCAACCGCCGAGCGCGAGCATCAGCAGCACGTGCTGCCATTGCGGCGTCTGCCAGAAGAACGGCACCAGCACACTCATGATCAGGGTGTTGCACAGCCCTGCGTAGAAATTGCTGGTGGTTGGGCTGTCGTGGGCGGCCAGAATCCGCGTCAGCAGCTGATAGAAGCAGAAGCCCAGGGCAGAACCGAAGGGAAACAGAATCGCCGGGGTGAACATCGCCCCGCCCGGATGCACCACCACCAGCACCCCGATGAAGCCCATCACCACCGCCAGCCACTGGCCCGGCGTGACCCGCTCCTTGAGCAGCGGAGCCGACAGCGCAGTGACCAGCACCGGGGCGAGAAAGTTGACCGACGTGGCCTCGGCCAGCGGCAAGTACTGAAGCCCCGCCGTGAACAGCAGGCTGGTGCTGAGCAGGCTCAAGGCACGCAAGGTCTGCAGCAACGGGCGTCGGGTGCGCAGCACGCTCAGCCCAGCCTGGGGCATGAAGATGCCGGCCATCAGCAGCGTATGCACCACATAGCGGGCCCAGACCACCATGATCACCGGGTAGATCCCACCGAGGAACTTCGACAGCCCGTCGTGGCTGGCGAACAGGAACGTCGCGGCCACCACCAGGGCGATGCCGCGCAAGGGGTGGTTGACGCCGGACAGCGGGGTACGGGTGGTCATGCGGATCTCTGGGTGAGGCGAACCCTGCGAGTTTAGAAGAGATGGGGCGTCGGGTGGCAAGTGTTTTTGCCAGCCCGTCAATCCCTGACAATCTGCTTCAAGCGCTCGCTGGCCGGTGCCGGTCGTCCATAGAAGTAGCCCTGGAAGTGCGAACACCCTTCTGCGGCCAGACGCTCCATCTGCTCGACCGACTCCACGCCCTCGGCCGTGGTCTTGATCATCAGGCTGTTGGACAGCTCGGTAATCGCGCGGATGATCGACATCGCCTCGCGGCTGTCGCACATGTCGTGGACGAAAGACTTGTCGATCTTGATCCGGTCGAACGGGAACGAGCGCAGGTAACCCAGCGACGAATAACCTGTGCCGAAATCATCCAGCGAGATCGACACGCCCAGGTCTTTCAGCTCCCGCAGGATGCGCACGTTCTCCTCGCTGTTGCCCAGCAGCACCGACTCGGTGATCTCCAGCTCCAGGCGCTGCGGGTCAAGCCCTGAGTCCGACAGTGCCAGGGAAACGGTATGCACCAGCCCGGTATTCTTGAACTGCACCGGCGACAGGTTGACCGACACCACCTCCTGCCCTTCCCAGGTTGCCGCCTCCTGGCAGGCGAGGTTCAGCACGCGGGCACCAATCTCGTGGATCAGCCCGGTTTCCTCGGCTATGGGGATGAAGTCCATGGGCATGATCATGCCACGACTGGGGTGTTCCCAGCGCAGCAGCGCCTCGTAGCCGGTGACGCTGTTGCTCTGCTGGTCCACCACCGGCTGGTAGTGCAATTGCAGTTGCCCCAGGTGCAGGGCCGTGCGCAGGTCGGTCTCCACCAGGCGGCGCTGGCGTGCGGCAACGTCAAGTTCGACATGGAAGCATTCGTAGCGGTTGCGGCCATTGCGCTTGGCTTCGTACAGGGCCATGTCGGCGTAACCCAGCAGCAGCTCGGCGTTGTCCTGGTCCTCAGGCGCAAAGGCAATCCCGATGCTTACGCCGACAGTGAACTGGTGCCCTTCGATCTGGAATGGCGGGCAGATCGCATCGATCAGGCGCCGGGCGGTATTGCAGGCCGCCTCGCGGTTGTCCAGCCCGGCTAGAACCACGGCGAACTCATCGCCGCCTAGCCGGGCCAGGGTGTCGTGCTCGCGCAGCTCTCGACGCAGGCGCTTGCCCAGGGCACGCAGCAGTTTGTCGCCGAAGGCATGGCCGAGGGAGTCGTTGATGTTCTTGAAGTTGTCCAGGTCCAGGCACAAGGTGGCGGTCAGCTTGCCACTGTCCTCGCCGCGCGCCAGCGCCTGCTTGAGACGCTCGTGGAACAGCGTGCGATTGGGCAGGCCGGTCAGTGCATCGTGATGGGCCATGTGGTGGATCTGCGCGTGGGCTGCCAGCTCCTCAGTGGCGTCCTCGGCGATGAACAGCACGTAATCGGCCTGGTTGTCGCGGTTCTGGCTGAGCAGCGCGCGGCTGCGCAAGGTGCGGGCACCTGCGAGGGTTTCGACACGGGTTTCAGCGGCGTAGCCCTTGGCACTGCGTGCGCCGCGCGCCAACTGCTGCTCGAGAAACTCGGCGGCAGCCGGCACCACGCACTCGGCGGGCAGCGTACCGATCAGGCTCGCCCCCTGGCCACCAAACAAACGCTCAGCCTGCTGGTTGGCCAACAGGATGCGCTGGCTGGCCAGGTCCTGGACGATGACACAGGCCGGAATATTGGCGATCACCGAATCGAGAAACTGCGACAGGGTGCTCATCTCCTGGCTGTACTGCTCGGCCAGTTCCTTGGCCTGCAGAAGCTCCAGCTCGTAGCGGCGACGCTCGGAGATGTCACGGGTCACCTTGGCGAAACCGATCAGTTGGCCGCTGTCCTCGTCATGGATGGCCTCGATCACCACGCTGGTCCAGAAATGCGAGCCGTCCTTGCGCTGACGGACACCTTCGGCCTGGAAGCGCCCTTCCCGCCGTGCCGTCTCCAGCCCATGCTCGGGCAGGCCGCGGACGCGGTCTTCGTGGGTGTAGAACACCGAGAAATGCTGGCCGACGATCTCATCGGCCCTGTAGCCCTTGGCTCGCTCGGCACCGGCGTTCCAGTTGATCACATGACCGGCGCTGTCGAGCATGTAGATGGCATAGTCACGCACGCCCTGCACCAGCAGGCGGAAATGTCGCTCCTGCTCGCGTTGGGCCATCTGTGCATGGTACTGCTCGGTGCAGTCACGGGTGATCTTGGCGAATCCTACCAGTTGCCCGTCGTCGTCATGCACCGCCTCGATCACCACATGGGCGCGCAGCAGGCTGCCATCCTTGCGCAGGCGCCAGCCATGCTCCTCGAAACGACCGCTGCGGCGTGCCTGCTCGAGGTTGGCTTGCGGCAGTCCGGCAGCGCGGTCCGCCTCGCTGTAGAACAGCGAGTAGTGCTGCCCGACGATCTCGCTGGCCTCATAGCCCTTGGCGCGCTGCGCCCCCGGGTTCCAGTTGGCGACAATCCCCTCCGGGGTCAGCAGGTAGATGGCATAGTCCACCACACTCTGGATCAACAACCGGTACATGACGTCGGGGCTCGCGACTAGCGACATGGCATTCTTCCTGAACCTGCGGGGCCGTTTTTCAAGATACTGGCATTATGCCGCTGAGCGACAGGATTTTGTGAAGTGGTTCACAAAAATTCGCGCGTGCGGCACTTCAGTGGCGCACCGCCATGACGCGCCAGGAATGCAGTTGCGGATCATCTTCCAGCGCGATCACCTGCACGGCGCGCGGCAACTCGGCAACGATGCGGGTGCAAAAAGCCATGGACACTTCATCCTGCCGAAAGCAGCGCAGCAGCCAGTCGTGGGCGCCACTGCAAAGCACCTGGGACGCTACCGCCCGGCCGATGCCCTGGCGACGGTAGCGCTTGAGGATGAACAGGTCGGCCAGTTCCAGGGCCTCGACGCCTGGCAGTTCGCTGCGCTCGACCAGCACGAAACCGGCGATGAAACCGTCGACCAGCACCAGGCTGGCGCACCACCCAGGCGATTGCCAGTAGCGCGCCATATGCGCCTCATGCAGGTAGAAACGCCCGTCCGCCTCGACGTCCTCCTGCTCCCAATCGGAGGACTCGTAGGCATAGAACTGGTACAGATTGCGGATGACGTCGGCGTGTTCAGCGCCGGTTGGGAACAGCTCGAATGTCGGCGCTGACATGGGGCGGACTCGCTGAAGGCAGGAGCGCCAATTCTACCCGCCCAGACAGGTTTTTCCAGGGATCGGCACCTCGATCCAAGTCCGTGGCGCCTGTCCTTGCGACAGGCGCCAGGCAAGGCTCATTTCTCTTCCAGCACGGCCCTGCCCTTCACCGCCCGCGGCCCGCGCCAGGCCCAGAACAACAGGCCGGGGAACGGCGCCCAGACCACGAACACGACCCACAACATCTTGCGCTCGGCACGGCGCTCGCTGCCGATGATGTGCCATATCGCCCAGGTCTGCAGAAGAATCACCAGCACTGCGACGAGGATCCAGACCGTTCCGATTTCCATGAGCGTTCTCCTGTGAGCATGTACTGCATTTGTTCACGCCAGGCGCCAAGGGTTCATTCCAATCCGCCTACCGCCAGTGCCAGGGCTCGCGGCATTATCCGGCCAGTGATTGTCTTTCCCCGCAACTCCCAGCACACTTCCTGCGCCCTCGAAGGAAACGGAGTCCGCTGTGCCCACGCCTCGCCAGTTCAGCAAGAAGACTAGCACCAGTAACATGTTGCGGCTCAAATCCGGCGCCAGCGACGAACAGGTGCCGTACCGCGTCGACTTCGTTCTGCTCGAGCATTTTTCCATGGCAAGTTTCACCGTGGCGATGGACGTGCTGGTCACCGCCAACCTGCTGCGAGCCGAGAGTTTCCGCTTCACTCCGCTGTCACTCGAAGGTGACCGGGTGCTCAGTGACCTGGGCCTGGAACTGGTGGCCAGCGAGCTGGACCCGCGCAAGCTCAAGGAGCCCGACCTCCTGGTCATCTGCGCCGGCCTGCGCACCCCGCTCAAATATCCCGAACTCGACCGCCTGCTGGGCGACTGCGCGGTCCACGGCATGGCCCTGGGGGGCTTGTGGAGCGGTGCATGGTTCCTCGGCCGCGCCGGGGTGCTGGGCGACTACGGTTGCAGCATCCACCCCGAACAGCGCGCCAGCCTCGCCGAACGCAGCCCGCAGACGCGCATCACGCCGGCCAGCTTCACCCTCGATCGAGATCGCCTGACCGCCGCCAGCCCCAATGGCGCCATGGAACTGATGCTGGGCCTGGTACGCCGGCTGTATGGCGATGCCTTGGCCGAAGGTGTCGAAGAGATCCTGTCGTTCTCAGGTGCCCGTTATCGCCAGGTCGGGCCAGGGGCGAAGAAGTCCATGAGCCTGCAACTGCGCACCATTGTCGAGCTGATGGAAAACAACCTGGAGGAGACCCTCAGCCTCGATCAGCTGGCCGCCTACAGCGGCCGCTCGCGTCGGCAGATCGACCGCTTGTTCCAGGCCCAGCTCGGCACCTCGCCGCGGCGCTACTACATGGAGCTGCGCATCACCAAGAGCCGGCGGCTGCTGCAGTACTCGGACCTGTCGGTAATGGAAGTGGCGGTGGCTTGCGGGTTCGTTTCGGTGTCGCACTTCAGCAAGTGCTACGCAGCGTATTTCGGCTACCCGCCCTCACGCGAGCAGCGGCTCGGCGAGTGATGCTGCGCCTGGCGATCAGGCGCGGATGTAGCTGAGCACGGCCTCGCAGATCATCTGCTTGTGCCGCAGCTTGATCGCCTCGTCCGCCAGGTCGATCTGGAAGATTTCGCCGAAGGTGTGCCGGTTCGAGACCCGATAGAAGCAGAACGAACTCATCAGCATATGCAGGTCGATGACCTCGATGCCCGCACGGAACATGCCTTCCTCGACCCCGCGCTGCAGGGTGCGCGCCAGTGACTCGAGCACCAGGCTGCTCATTTCGCGGATCACCGGCGCCTGCTTGACGAACTCACCGTAATGGATGTTTTCGGTACAGACGATGCGTACGAAGTCGACATTGTGGTCGTGGTGATCGAAAGTGAACTCCACCAGCCGGCGGATCGCCTGCTCGACCGGCAACGACTCCAGGTCCAGGCTGTGCTCGGTCTTGCGGATGTCGCCATAGAGCTTGACCAGGCATTCCAGGTACAGCTGTTCCTTGCTGCCGAAGTAGTAGTAGATCATGCGCTTGGAGGTGGCGGTGCGTTCGGCGATCGCATCGACCCGCGCGCCAGCCAGGCCTTGCTGGACGAATTCGTGGATCGCAGCCTGGAGGATGTCCTCGCGGGTTTTCTCCGGGTTGTTCTTGCGCGACTTGCGCGCCCCGGCCTCGGACTGACCGAGGCTGACTTGCGGATCACTCATACCGACTCACAGGCTGTTGTTTGGAATGTGCGGGGATTATCCGTGAGCCGGGCGGTGCAGGGAAGCGCAAGGGTGGATGTGGAACGTGCTAGCTGCCCGGGCTCGCGCGCAGCTTGGCCATCGCCGCCAGGCGCACGGCCATGTTCGCCGCGCCATACCCCGCGTAGTCCCCCTTGCGCTGGAGGATCTCGAAGAAGAAACGCCCCTCGAACGGCTCGGTGTACACATGGAACAGCTCGCCGCCCTGCGCATCGCGGTCGTACAGCACGTTGTAGTACGCAAGCTCGCTGAGGAACTCATCGTCGAACTCGAAGCGTGCCGCCAGATCGTCGTAGTAGTTCAACGGGATCTCCAGCAACGGCACGCCAGCCTCCTTGGCCCGCGTGACCTCGGCAAAGATGTCGGCACAGTCGAAGGCGATATGGTGCACGCCCGAACCACGGTAGCTCGACAGGGCGTGGGCGATGGCGGTGTTGCGGTTCTCGGAGATGTTCAGCGGCAGGCGCAACGTTGCGCACTGGCTGCGCAGGGCGCGGCTCTTGACCAGGCCATAAGGGTCAGGCAGCACCACTTCGTCGTCGGCGGTGAAGTCGAACAGGCTCTTGTAGAACAGCACCCAACTGTCCAGACCCTCGGCCGGCAAGGCCAAGGCCATGTGGTCGATGCGCTGCAGCCCGCCATCGGTAGAAGCCGACGGATCAAGGCAGAAGTCGCTGTCGTAGATGCTCTGCCCTGCCCCAGCCCGCTCCACCAGGTAGATCAGGCTGCCATCCGGCGCGCGCACCGCCGGGACTTCCCGCTCGTTGGGGCCGACCAGACCACGGAATGGCTGACCGCGATAGGCCACGGCTCGTTGCAGCGCGGCCTGGGCGTCATCCACACGCAAGGCTGCAGCGCACAGCGATGGACCATGGGCCTCGAAGAAGTTGTGGGCAAAGGAATAGGGTTCGGCGTTGAGCACGATATTGATATCTCCCTGGCGCAGCAGCCTGACCGCCTTGCTGCGGTGCCGCCCAGCCTCGGCGAACCCCAGGCGCTTCAACCACCCACCCAGCCGCGCACCGACCGCGTCATCCACGGCGAACTCGACGAACTCCACCCCGTCATAGCGGCTCGCCGCAGGCGGTGTGAACAGCACGCCGGGTTCCACCGCGACCGACTGCTCGGCCAGGCGCACACGGGCCTTTTCCTCCAGGTACAGCAACGAGCGCAGGCCATCGGCGGCATTCTGACGCGAAGGCGCGGCGCGAAAACCATCGTTGAAGACTTCCAGCGACAGTGGGCCGCGATACCCACTGGCGATGATCGGCGCCAGGAAACCTGCGAGGTCCATCTCACCCTGGCCGGGGAAGCAGCGAAAATGCCGGCTCCACTCCAGCACATCCATGGCCAGGATCGGCGCATCGGCCATCTGCACGAAGAAAATCTTCTCGCCGGGAATATCGCGGATCCCACGGGGATCCCCCTTGAGCGAAAGCGTGTGGAAGCTGTCGAGAATCACCCCCAGCGCCGGATGATCAGCCTCACGCACCAGGTGCCACACCTGCTGCCAAGTGTTGACGTGACGCCCCCAGGCCAACGCTTCGTAACCGATGCGCAGGCCTCGGTCACCGGCATGCTTGGCCAACAGGCGCAGGTCATCGACCAGCAGTTGCTCATCGCCCAGCGCATCGGGCTGCACATTGCTGCACACCAGCACCAGGTCGGTGCCCAGCTCTTGCATCAGGTCGAACTTGCGCGCCGCGCGATCGAGGTTCTTGTGCAGACGATCACGGCGGCAGCCCTCGAAGTCGCGAAACGGCTGGAACAACGTGATGGCCAGCCCCAGGTCCGCACACCGCTGACGAATCTCACGCGGGGCGCCGGCGTAATGGAGCAGGTCGTTCTCGAAGATCTCGACGCCATCAAAGCCTGCGGCGGCGATGGCCTCGAGCTTTTCGGGCAGAGTACCGCTGAGTGAGACGGTGGCGATCGAACGCTGCATGTGGAGTTCCTTGTTGTTTGTACAGGGGCAGGTTCGTCTGACCTGTGAACCTGCTTGTTCTCGACGATGGCAGGATCGATTATTCGCAGGTAAAGTCGTGGCGGCAATGCACTTTGTACGAAATGGTTAGTTTGTGTTCGATAACCGAACAGAAGCCAGCAAGACGAATTGATTCAGCGCAGAACCCTGGACGACCATGGATTCAGTCGCCGCCATCCGGGCTCATGCCTGCCCGAGTGCGACCGCCATCCGACAACCAACAAGAACAACGGAGACACCATGGCCCACTCTTCACAGGCCAAGAAAGCCACCGCCAGCGGGTGGATCGGCTCGGCCCTCGAGTACTACGACTTCTTCATCTATGCCCAGGCGGCAGCGCTGATCTTCCCGCAGATCTTCTTCCCGTCCAGCGACCCGAAGATGGCCATCATCGCCTCCCTGGCCACCTATGGCGTCGGCTACCTGGCCCGTCCGGTCGGCGCCTTCGTGCTCGGCCATTGGGGCGACACGCGAGGACGCAAGAACGTGCTGCTGCTGTGCATGTTCCTGATGGGCATCTCGACCATGGCGGTAGGCCTGCTGCCCACCTACCACGACATCGGCCTCCTCGCCCCTGCCCTGCTGGTGATCCTGCGCCTGGTCCAAGGCTTCGCCGTGGCCGGAGAGATCTCCGGCGCCAGTTCCATGATCATGGAGCACGCGCCCTTCGGGCGTCGCGGCTACTACGCCAGCTACACCCTGCAAGGCGTGCAGGCCGGCCAGGTGATGGCCGCCGCGGTGTTCCTGCCACTGGCCTACTTCATGCCCAGCGAAGCGTTCAACGAATGGGGCTGGCGTATTCCGTTCCTGATGAGCGCGGTGGTGCTGATCGCAGGCTTCATCATCCGTAAGGAGGTGCATGAAACCCCGGCATTCGTTCAGGAAGAAAAACAGGACAAGGTGGCCAAGTCGCCGATCGGCGAAGCGTTCCGCCACAGCTGGAAACACATGGTGCTGGTGATGTTCATGGCACTGATGAACGTGATCCCGGTGGTCGCCACCATCTTCGGCGCGGCCTATGCGGTACAGCCGGCCTATGGCATCGGTTTCGACAAGAGCGTGTACCTGTGGATCCCGGTGGTGGGCAATGTCGTCGCGGTGCTGGTGATTCCGTTCGTGGGCAACCTGTCGGACCGCATCGGCCGACGTCCGACCATGATTGCCGGGTGCCTGGGATCGGGTGTGCTGGCGTTCGTCTACCTGTATGCGATTAGCATCCAGAACGTGCCACTTGCCTTCGTCGGCTCGATCCTGATGTGGGGCATGGTCTACCAGGGCTACAACGCCGTGTTCCCAAGCTTCTACCCGGAGCTGTTCCAGACCCGCTACCGGGTGTCGGCCATGGCCATCGCACAGAACATCGGCACCATGCTCACTGCGATGCTGCCGGCGCTGTTCGCGGCCGTCGCCCCACCTGGCTCAGAGCATATCTGGCTGGTGGTCGGTGCCCTGGCCTTCGCCATCACCTGCGTGTGCGCACTGGCAGCCTATGTGGCGCCTGAAACCTACCGGCTGGCCATGGAAGACCTGGGTAACCCGCAGGCCAAACCGCTGGAAAAGGACGCCTATGAAGCCAGCCGCAAAAGCAGCTTCGAGGTGGTGAGCCAGTAAGGCAGTCGGGGCCGCGCAGCGGCCTCGGCAATCTCAAGCCTTGACCACCGCCTGCAGATTCCCCCACAGCCGCTCCACATCCGCCCGTTCGGTCGGCAGCGCGCCGACCGACACCCGAACCATCCAGCGGCCTTGCAGGGTTGCCGGGGTCACGTAGGCGTCGCCGGAAGCATTGAGCCGATCTGCCCAGCCACGGGTGTGATCATCCAGCGCCTCACCCTCCAGCCCCTCGGGTTCATGCCGAATGCACAGGGTCTGCAACTGCACCGGCGCCAGCAGTTTCCAGCCCGGCGCAGCCTCGACCTGCTCGGCCAGCCAGCGGGCATTTTCCAGGTCTCGGCGCAGGCGCTGCTGCAAGGCCTCGACCCCTTCGCTGCGCAGCATGAACCACAGTTTCAGCGCACGGAACCGCCGCCCCAGCGGTATGCCCCAGTCGCGCAGGTTCTTCACCTCGCCATCCACCGACGACTGCAGGTAGCTGGGGTTGGTACTCATCACCCGGATCAGGTGCTGCGGGTCGCGCACGTAATAGATCGAACAGTCGAAGGCCACGCCCAGCCACTTGTGCGCATTGACCACCACCGAATCGGCCATCTCGATGCCGTCCCACATCCAGCGGCATTCAGGGAGGATCATCGCCGAGCCTGCCATCGCCGAATCGACATGCAGCCACAACCCCGCCGCCTGGGCGATATCACCGACCGGGCGCAACGGGTCCAGCGCCGTGGTAGCGGTGGTGCCGGTAGTAGCGACCACCGCACAGGGCTGGTTGCCTGCCGCCAGGTCCTGCTCGATGGCCGCCTGCAGCGCTTCGGGAATCATGGCGAAGCGCTCGTCGGTGGGGATCTGGCGAATGTTGTCGCGACCAAACCCGGCCAGCAGCGCAGCCTTGTCCACCGAGCTGTGGGCATGGGCACTGACGTAGACGATCAGCGGCTTGTCCTGGGCCTGCAGGCCGCCGCGAGCCAGGGCATAGTCGGTGCTGCGCTCACGTGCGCTGATCAGCGCGACCAGGGTGCTGGTGGAGGCCGTGTCCTGGATCACCCCGCTCCACTGCGCCGACAGCCCCAGCAGTTGGCGCAGCCAGTCGAGGGTGGTTTCCTCCAGCTCGCTCAGGGCCGGGCTGGACTGCCAGGACAGGCCGAGCACGCCAAGCCCTGTGCTGAGGAAGTCGCCGAGCACCGACGACAGCGTGCCGTTGGAGGGGAAGTAGCCGTAGAAGTCCGGATGCTGCCAGTGCGACAGGCCGGGCATCACCAGCCTGGAGACATCATCGAGGATGGCGGCGAACGGCTCGCCCTGCTGCGGCGCAGCCTCGGGCAGCGCGGCCTTGAGGTAGCCGGGCTCGACCTGGGCCATCACCGGGCGCTCGCCGACGGTCTGGCGGTAGTCGGCGATCAGGTCGATGAGCTGGTGGCCGTATTGGCGAAATTGTTCGGGGGTCACTGGGCGGGCTCCTGGGCGAAGGGATGAGGTGTCAGCACCGACACCCCGCAATCAGCCCAGTCTAGGCAACCCGTCCCCGCGCAATAACCCCGTTTCGCGCATAGCTGCTATCGCAACCGCGCATCTGCGCCCTGCACGCCGAACGACGACTGGCGCCACAGCTCGAATACCCGGTTACGCAACCAGCGGTGCTCGGCCGAGGCCTGCAAGCGCTGATGCCAGACCACCCAGTAGCGCTGACTGTGCTCGATGAAACCCAGCGGCCGCCAGGCCAGGCCATGCAAACGGCAGAGCTGGCGGGCGATATGCTCCGGCACCGTGGCCAACGCCTGGCCATTGCCGATCACCCGCACCATGGCACTGAAGAACGGCACCTGGAGCTGCATGCGCCGCTGCAGCCCCTGGGCACGCAGGTGACGGTCGATGAAGCTGTCCTTGTCGCCGCCGCCGGAAACCCGCACATGGCGATAGGCAAGGTAGTCGTCCTGGCTGATCGTGGCACAGGCAGTCAGCGGATGCTCGCCCGCCATCAGGCACACGGCCCGGTCTTCACCGAGCAGCCGGCCATGCAGGTTCGGCGGGGACTCATCGAACAGCGTGGTAGCCAGATCGACCTCACCACTGGCCAGCGAGGCGTATTGGCCAGCCTGCCAGGTGCGGTACTCGAGGGACACTCCAGGCGCCTCATGCTCCAGTGCCGTCACCAGGTCCGGAAGGATGTGCTCGGCCACATAGTCGGAGGCGGCGATGCAGAAACGCCGCTCGCAACGTGCCGGGTCGAAGGCGGCAGGCTGGCGCAGGGCGCTGAGCTCATCGAGCACCTGGCGCAAGGGTTCGACCAAGGTTTCGGCATGTTCGCTGAGCACATAGCCGCGGCCCTGGCGGACCAGCAGCGGGTCGCCGAAGGCATCGCGCAGATGGGCAAGCTGACGGCTCAAGGCCGACTGGCTGCAACCCAGGCGCTCGGCGGCGTGGCTGAGGTTCTTCAATTGCAGGAGGCAATCGAGGGTGCGCAGGTGGGCCAGGCTCAGTGAGGCGAAAGTGGGGGTCATGAGGTGACCTGCGCGGGTGAGGTGGAGGGCCCCATGAAGGGGCCCATCGGGCCGCGAGGCAGCCCGGCAGGAAGTCAGTCCGTCAGACCGACATAGACGTTCTGCACGTCTTCGTTCTCGTCGATCGCCTCGAGGAAGGCTTCGACCTCGGCCAGGGCTTCAGCACTCAGGCTGGCGGCGCTCACCGGGTTTTTCGGGGTGTAGCCGATTTTCGCCGAGGTGACGGTGAAACCATGCTCGGGCAGGGCCTTCTGCACCGCGTCCAGGTCGGTGGTGTCGGTGATGAACAGGGTCGAGCCCTCTTCCTCGCCGTCTTCGAAATCCTGGGCGCCGGCTTCGATGGCGGCCATTTCCGGGTCGGCATCACCTTCCGGGGTGGCCTCGATCAGGCCGACATGGTTGAAGTCCCAGGCCACCGAGCCGCTTGCGCCAAGCTGGCCCTTGCGGAACAACACCCGGATCTGGGCGACGGTACGGTTCACGTTGTCGGTCAGGCATTCGACGATCAGCGGCACCTGGTGAGGTGCAAAGCCCTCGTAGCTGACGGCATGGTACTGCACCGCCTCGCCATCCAGGCCAGCGCCTTTCTTGATCGCACGCTCGAGGGTTTCGCGGGTCATCGACGCTTTCTTGGCCTGGACGATGGCCAAGCGCAGGCGCGGGTTCATGTCCGGGTCGGCGCCAGACTTGGCAGCGATCTGAATCTCCTTGGCCAACTTGCCCATGATCTTGCCCTTGGCGTTGGCGGCGGTTTCTCTATGCTTGGCTTTCCACTGTGCGCCCATTTCGACTCTCTTTGTCTCAGCGGCCGGTTCAGGAAGCGACCGGCCAAAAGTGGGGAGAGTTTATACGCCCTCGCGGGTGGGATCGACAAGAAATCGCGTGGCAGCCATTCGCCGGCAACCCGCAGCGGCGAACCGCCGCTCCTGCAAGCGGTGGCTACCTGTGGGAGCGGCGGTGCGGCGACCCGACTTGCCCGCGAAAAAGCCCACACCGACTCAACCCTTGTCCGCCTTCCCCGCCGCCGCCGCGAACTTCGCCAGCCGCACATCCAGCCGCCGCGGGCGCTGCCCTCGGTCTTCGGCGCGTTCCTTGCGCCGCACGGCATCGCGCACCATCAGCGACCCCAGGTAGCGGATCGGCTCCGGCGGAAACTGCCCCAGCGGCCCCTTGACCAGGGGCGAGCGCGTCCAGGCGTTGTCCATCCCCAGGGCCAGCGACGAAAGGATCTGCCCACCCATGTGACAAGGCCCTACGCCGCTGCCGGAATAACCGAAGCCATAGAACACGTTGCCCTGCCCGTCCAGGCGGCCGAAGAACGGCAAGCCGGTCACCGAGCGATCCGATGGCCCGTTCCAGCTCGCAGCCAGCGGCACCTCGGCCAACGCCGGGAAGAACTCGCCCAAGGTTCGTTGCAGCAGCGCTCGGTAAGGCGACGGCTGATCGAAGACCGGCAGCATGCGCCCGCCATAGGCAAAGGTGTTGCCGCCCTTGCCGAGCATCAGGCGCCCGTCGGGGGTGTTGTGGTAGTAGTGCACGAAGATGCGCGAATCAAGCACGCTGATGCCGGTCTCCAGGCCCGTCTGGCGCAACAACTCGGGGCACGGCTCGGTGATCACCATGTCGCTGGAGACGATCGCCACGCTGCGCTCGAACTGCGCAAACTGCCGCGCCATCCAGGCATTGAGGCCCAGCACCACCCGGTCGGCACGCACGGTGCCGTGGGCAGTGCGCACCTGCACCGGGGTGCCGTGCTCAAGACTGGTCATCGCCGTGCCTTCGTGGATGCGCACGCCGCGCTGCAAGGCCACCCGACGCAGGCCACGCACCAGCTTGCCCGGCTGCACCGTGGCGGCCGCTGGCGAGAACCAGCCTTCCCGGTGGCGGTCAGAGCCGGCCCGGCGCTGCACTTCATCCAGCGCCAGACGCTGGAACGAGTTGATGCCCTGGCGCTGCAGCGCCGCGATCACCGCATCGGTACTGCCGACCTGCGCGGCATTGGTGGCGGTGTACAAGGTGCCGTCCATGCGGTAGTCGCAGTCGATGTGATGTTCGGCGCAGAACGTGCCGATGGCCGCGATACTGCGCTCCGACTCACGGACCAGGCGCACCGCCTCGGCCACACCGAACAAGCGCTCCAGGGTGAAGTACTTGGCCGACCACGACAGCGCGCAGCCCCCATTGCGCCCGCTGGCACCGGCGCCGCAGATATCCGCCTCGATCAACAGCACATCCAGCGCCGGCACCGCCTCCTTGAGCAGCAGTGCGGTCCACAAGCCGGTGTAGCCGCCGCCGACGATACAGACATCACAGCGCACATCGCCTTGCAGCGGCGGGCACACGGCTTCGTTTTGCGGGTCCAGGGCCTGTTGCAGCCAGAACGGTCTCATCGTTTCACTTTCCTTCAGGTACGTACCGGCTTGATCGCCATGCCGGTATTGGGTGCCACGTCATGTACCGCGTCTGCACTGACCGGGCGGCTGTTCCAGTGCGGCAGCAGCACCAGGGCGGAGAACAGCGCAGTGCCGGCGAACACGATGAACACGGTGACGCTGTCGAAGTAGCCCGGCAGCAGCCCACCCAGCACCGCGCCTACCGAGCCGCAGCCATTGACGAACCCGGCTGCGGTAGCGCCGGCCTTGGCGGTGCCGAAGTCGATGGCGGCCGCGCCGCTGATCATCGAGTCCGGGCCGTACAGGGTCAGGCCCATGACGAACAGCAGCGCCACCACCAGCAGCACGCTGCCGCTGTGCATGGCCGCCATGAAGCCGGCCAGAGTGACGGTCAGCAGCAGCAGACTGATCACGCAGGCAGGCATGCGCCGTGCACCGAACAGCTTGTCCGAGGCCAGGCCGATCAGGATCGGCCCAAGCAACCCGGCCAGCTCGAAGGCCGTGGGAATGATCGCTGCGCCAACCTTGCCCACCGAAGGCATCTGCTCGAAAACGATCACCGGCCCCCAGAGCAGGATCGCGTAACGCGCCGGCTTGAGCATGAAGTAGGCCAGCCCGAGCGTTAGGACCGTGCGGTTGCGCAGGATTTCGCGCAGCGGCGCCCAGACGCTGCACAGGTTCGCGCCTGGCGCCATGCTCTGTGGCTCCGGCTCTACCGCTGGCAGGCCGACGTCTTCGGGCTTGTTGCGCTGAAAGAGGAAGAACAGCAGCGCCACCACCGCCACCACCACGGCACTGGAGAAAAACGCTGCGTGCCAACTGCCGACCAGGGTGTACGCCCACCACCCGGCAAAGGGCGAGGCCACCAGGCCGCCAAAGGCGTAGCACGAACTCCACAGGCCCAGTACCCGGCCACGCTGGGAGGCGGGGAAGAAACTGCCGATGTTCTTGCACAGCCCTGCCCAGCCGGTCGACTGCGCCAGGCCCTGGATCAGCATGCAGGAGGCAAAGATCGGGAAGGTCGCGTAACTGCCCATCACCACCGCTGCTGCGGCCGAGATCAGCAGCCCGCCGAGTACCACCACGCGCGGGCCGAAGCGGTCGGCGAGCATGCCCCAGGTGAACTGGCCTACGGCGTAGGCCGCCAGGTAGATCGCATCGAGGTTGGCCATGGCGGCTTTGTCGAGCATGAAACCTGGATCTTCAGCAATGCCAAGCTTGGCGACCGAGAAGGCTTTGCGGGTGAAGTAGAAGGCGGCGTAGGCCAGCCAGGTGATGGCGAAGATCTGCATGCGCCACCGCTTGATGGCACCGAAAGACTGGTTCATTTGACTCTGACCTCTTGCTGAGTGTGCCGGCAGAATGTGAAGAAACGCCTGTCTTGTTGTTGTGTTGCGCACTGCATGACGGAGGGACGTCATCTGGCTGGACCATGGCCCGGTGCAAGGGCGTGTGAAGCTGCCCCGGGTTGAGCGACATGGAAACAGCTGGTGACTGATAAATAAAATCGATTTATCGTATTTCACACATAAGCCCAGCTTTTAAAAGAACCTGTTCCGAGGTGCTCCATGTCCGTCTCGCAAGCGCAGCTGAAGGCCTTTCACGCGGTGGCCGAACACGGCAGCTTCACCCGGGCCGCCGAGAAACTCTTCCTCACCCAGCCAGCGGTGTCCGACCAGGTGCGCAAGCTGGAGGAACGCTTCGGCGTGCTGCTGTTCCAGCGCAACAAGCGTTCGGTGCAGCTCACCGACCTGGGCGAGCGCCTGCTGGGCATCAGCCAACGCCTGTTCGCCTGTGAGGCCGAAGCACTGGAGCTGCTGCAGGATTCGCGTGCCCTGCACACCGGCAGCCTGGTGCTGGCAGTGGATGCCCCCGTGCACGTACTGCCGCAGGTTGCGCGCTTCTGTCAGCGCTATCCGGGGATTCAGGTCAAGATCGAGACGGGCAACACCGATGAGTCGCTGGCGCGCCTGTTCAGCTACCAGGCTGACCTGGCTCTGCTCGGGCGCGACGTCGATGACGAGCGGCTGTTCTGCGTGCCGATGCGGCGTGACCCGATGGTGGCCTTCGTCTCCCAGGACCACCCCTGGGCCAGCCGCGCCTCGATCAGCCTGGCCGACCTGGACGACACGCCGCTGGTCTTGCGTGAGCCCGGCTCGGTGACACGCCAGACCCTGGAAGAAGAGATGCAGCGCGCGGGCCTGCGCATCCGCCCGGCCATCCAGGTCGAGGGACGCGAAGCGGCGCGTGAAGCGGTGGTGGTGGGGATCGGCGTGGGCGTGGTGTCGGCGGCGGAGTTCGGCGCCGACTCACGGGTGTGTGCACTCCCCATCGTCGATTGCCAACGCCACCTGACCGAGACGCTGGTGTGCCTGAGCGAACAACGCACGCGGCGCGTGGTGGCGACGTTTCTGCAGATGGTGCAAGAAGCGTTGTGAGTTCAGCGGTGCCACCCCGCGACCATGCCGGCCCCCCGTGATCTGCCCTATGCTGATGACTCGCCCCACAGCGGACCCCGCCCATGCTCTACCGCCTCAGCGCCGACACTCTGGTTCTGCTGCACCTGGCCTTCATCCTGCTGGTGCTGTTCGGCGGCCTGCTGGTGCTGCGCTGGCGCCGCGCCCTGCTCCTGCATCTGCCGGCCCTGGCCTGGGGCCTGGCGGTGGAATGCCTGCACCTGCAGTGCCCTCTGACCGACTGGGAAAACCGCATGCGCCTGGCAGCCGGCCAGGCCGGCTACCAGGGAGGGTTCGTCGAGCACTATGTCTGGCCGCTGATCTACCCGGCCGGGCTAACGCCACAGGTCCAGGTGCTGCTCGGGTTAATCGTGTTGCTGGTCAACCTCGGCATCTACGGCTATGTGCTCTGGCGCGGGAGGCGTGCTAGCGGGTAGCGATCACGAACAACCGGGGGAACGGCAGCAGCACCTTGCCATCGGTGGCTTTCGGGTAATCCTGCTCCATGGCCTGCAGGTAGAGTTGCAGGAAGCTTTCGCGCTCGGCCTCGTCCAGCCGAGCCAGGTACGGCCGCAGGCCCGAGCCCTTGAACCACTCCACCACAGCGCTCGCGCCGCCCTCGAGGACATGGTGATAGGTGGTGCGCCACACATCCACGCGTGTGCACAGTGGGCTGAGCAGGTCGTAGTAGAACGCGCCGCTGTGTCGCGGTGGCAAGGAAAAATCGCTGAACTTGTCTTTCCACGGGCCTTGGCTGGCAATCTCGCGCATGCGCTTGTGGGCAGGCTCATCGAGGTTGTCGGGGGTCTGCACCGCCAGGCTGCCCCCCTCGGAAAGCTGGCGGATCAGGTGCGGGTACAGCTCGCGATGATTCGGCACCCATTGCAACGAGGCGTTGGCGAGGATCAGGTCCTGGGGTTCGGCAGCTTTCCAGGTGGCGATATCGGCTACCTCGCAACGCACCCGTGGCACCTTCAGGCGTGGTCGCTCGCGCGCCTTGTCGATCATGTCCTGGTCGCTGTCCAAGGCCAGCACCTGGGCGTCGCCATGCTGTTGCAGCAGGACCTCGGTGGAGTTGCCAGGGCCGCAGCCAAGGTCCGTGGCGTGGCGTACCGGTCGCGCTGGCACAGCCGCGAGCAGATCGCGCACGGCACGGGTGCGTTCGTTTTCGAAGAGCGAATACTGGGTGGCGGACCAGGCCATGGGCGACTCCTTCGGCAGTTGGAAGCGCTAGCATATGCCTTTTGCCGAACGTTCGGGGTATCGGTCTGACCGATCCGCTTCGCCTGAACGAAAACAGGAACTGACAGCCTATGCTGGAGGTCATCCGCATAACCTCCATACGTCGCTCGCCATGAATGCCTTCCCCTACCCGCGTCTCGCCCTGCCCCTGGCCATCCTTGCGTTGATCGGCGCCTCCATCCTGCTCGCCTCGCCCTGGATGGGTCAGGGCTTCGAGCTGTCCGACCTGTCCACCGACAGCCAGAACCGCCTGACCCGGCAACTGGAGGACGGCAGCCTGCTGACCCTGGACAGCGGGTCGGCCGTGGACCTGGCGTTCGATAGGACTCAGCGACGGATCGACCTGCTCAAGGGCCAGTTGCTGCTGGAAGTGGCCCGGGGCGATACCCGCCCGCTGTTCATCGTCACCCCACAGGGCAGCCTGCGTCCGCTGGACGCGAAACTGATCGTCGAGCGGCTGCAGGACAGCAGCGAAGTCACCGTGCTGGAGGGGCGGGTCGAACTGTCTGTCAACGGTCGCCAACTGTCGCTCAACCGCGGCCAGCAGTTGCGCTTCGATGGCATCACGCCCGCAACCGTGACCCAGGTCGATACCGGCGATACCCAGGCAGCCTGGTACCTGGAGCGCCTGCCAGGCGACGGTCAACCGCTGAACGAAACGCTCGAGCGTCTGGCCCGACACCACCGCGGCCTGCTGTTGTTCGATGCCCCGTCGCTGGCCGACCTGAAGGTCGCCGACGACCTGGCCCTGGACGACACCGACCAGGCCCTCGATGACCTGCAGGCCAGCTTGCCGATCAAGATTGCCCACTACACCGACTGGCTGACCGTGGTGCGCCGCAAATGAAAAAAA